>JALONY010000091.1 GCA_025454715.1 Anaerolineae bacterium | reverse complement strand
GGGGTCTTGCGCGCCGGTCGGCGCAATCAGGAGCGCGAGGGCGAGCAGGAGCGAGAGAGCGCGGCGCACGAACATCGCTTACCAGCCCGAGACGGTCGGGATGACGTGCGCGCCGAACAGGTCGAGCGGGGCGAGGGTGTGGGTGTCGGGGGCGTTAAAAATCACGTGGTCGATTCCGATGTCGCGCAAGCTGGCGCAATAGTCCACCAATTCGGCGGCGGAGCGCCCGCCCACGCCGGTCACGACCGTTTTTTCGAGGCTGTCATACCCCCGCCCGACCGCCGCACAATGGCCGCGCAACACGTCCAATTTGTGGCGCAGGCCGTCGATGCCCAAGCCGCCGTCGAAATTGCACGCATCGGCGTATTGTGCCACCAAGCGCAGGGTCTTTTTCTCGCCCCCGCCACCAATCAAGATGCGCGGGCGGCGCGGCGGCAGCGGCTGATCCAGCGTCTCGGTGAGGTGGAAGTGTTGGCCGTGATACGGGCGCACCTCCCCCGCCCACATCTGGTGGGCGATGTGCAGGGTCTCCTCGAGTTGCTCGAAGCGTTGCGCCAGCGGCGGGAAGGGCAAGCCCAAGCCCCGCGCCTCGCGCTCGTACCATGCCGCCCCGATGCCCAGCCACGCCCGCCCGCCCGACAGCGCGTCCAACGTGCTGACCGTCTTGACCAGCGCGCCCGGGTGGCGGTAGACCACGCCGGTCACCAGCGTGCCCAGCGTGACCTTTTGGGTGACGGCGGCCAAGAAGGCCAGCGTGCTATACCCCTCCAGCATCGGGTCTTCGGCGCGCCCCATCTGGAAGAAGTGGTCGAGCGCCCACAGGCTGCTGAAGCCCGCCGAGTCGGCGGCTTGCCCGATGCGCGCCAGAGTCGCGCCGGTGGGCAGGCCGCCCCAGTTGAAGCTGACGAGTTGCAAACCGATTTTCATGCGTTCCTACCGCGTCGGGCGTGCGCCCAGCGCCACTTGCACATCTTGCTTGCCACCGTCGCGGATGATCGACAACGTGATGGTGTCGCCCGGGGCGGTGTACTTGGCGAGGTACGAAATCAACGAGTCGAAGCCCAACAGCGGCTCGCCATTGATGGCGGTGATGATGTCCGAGGTGCTGTAGTCGATTTGGTTGTCCTGCAACAGCCGCGCCCCGCGCAAGCCCGCAAGCGCGGCGGGGCCGTTGGGCGCCACCTCGCTGATGATGACCCCGCGCACGTTGTTGGCGAGGTTCAGCTCCTCGGCGATACGCAGTTGCAGGTCGCCGCCCACCACGCCCAGATAGCTGTATTGCACCGTGCCGGTGGTGATGAGTTGATTGGCCACCCGCGCCACCAAATCGCTGGGCACGGCGAAGCCGATACCGGCGTTGCTGCGCGTCTCGCTGTAAATCTGGCTGTTGACCCCGACCACCTCGCCGCGCAGGTTAATCAGCGGGCCGCCGCTGTTGCCCGGGTTGATGGGCGCGTCGGTCTGGATGACGCCGCCGATGCGGAATTCGGTGAAGCCGTCGATGGCGCGGTCGAGCGCGCTGACGATGCCCGCGGTCATCGTCCAACGCTGCCCGAACGGGCTGCCGATGGCCACCACCTGCTGGCCGACCACGAGGTCGTTGGACGAGCCCATCGTGACCGGGCGCAAGCGGTCGGCGGACAAATCGACCTTGATGACCGCGATGTCGCTGGCGGGGTCTACACCGGTGATGTCAGCGCGCACGATGGTGCCGTCGAGGAAATTGACCTCGATGGCGCTGGCACCATCGACCACGTGATAATTGGTCACGATGTGCCCTTGCGTATCGACCACGAAGCCAGAGCCGCCGCCCGCGCCGGTGCGCGAGACCACGCTGATGGCCACCACCGACGGGCTGACCAATTCATACACCCCGGCGAGGGTTTGTTCGCCCTCGGTCAGCGCCCCACCGGTCTGGGCGACGGTGATGGGTGCGAGGCTGACGGGGTCTTGCTGCTGGGCGCGGCTGGCCATCAAGGCGGTGCCCAGCGCAAAGCCGCCCAAGACCAAGAACGCCATCATCACAAAGTTGAGCAACGGGCGAGTGCGACGAACCAACATGAGGTGCTCCTTTTAATCGTTATCGAGGCGCAGCAGGATGCGCCGCGCACAGAGATAGCTTTACGGTAGCACAAACCCGTTAACGAAGCCTGAACAGGCGTAAATTATGTGTAAATTTTCGTGCGCGCTCAGAACTGAAACCCATCGCGGTAGGGCACGAGGCGGCGGCTGAAGTTCTCGGTATATGATTTCAGCCGCTCTTCCATCCGCCGATAGGCCGGGTCGTTGAACAGGCTGTGGGCGTGGTTACGGCTCTTACACGCGAACTCGATTAACCGCTCGGGGTACAGGCCATACACCACGCTCCACGCCGACAGCATCGGCAAGCCCATGTTGCGCAAGCGCGGGACGAACTCGCCCAGCACGTAGCGGTAATAGGCCTCTTGCTGGTCTTGGCGGATGTCGTAGGTCATCAGGATTTTATAGGGGGTGGGGGGTGGGTTGGGGAGCATGATGGGGGTTCGTGAAGGGTGAGTTGCGATGTAGTGTATCACAAAGCGGCGCGGGAATGGACAGCGCCGGATGAGCGGTATCGTCCGGCGCTGTATCGTAGGGTTTGAGGTCAGCGTGGGGCGCTGTTGATGGCGTGGATAATGGCGAAGACCGCGTTCAACAGTGCGTCGTCCTTGGCGGTTTCGTCGCCCAAGACCTCCAGCGGGGCGCGCACGTCCACGTTCCCATAATATTTCTGCGGGTCGGCCATCACCTGCTGCCAGAGGTGTTTGCTCATGCTGCCGGTCGCGCCGATGGGGATGGGGTAAGCGCCCAACGCCACGCTCAGGTCGAACTCGTCGCGCACCCCGGGCGAGTCGACGACTTGGTCAGTTTCGGTGTCGAGCTTGTTGCCTGCGATAAAAATCGTGAACCCGACCGACGCCAGCATATTTCTACGATATTTGTCGTAGGTCTCCTTGCGCTTGGCTTCATCCTCGATGCGCGGGAACGGATATAAGCGCACCCGTTCGTTGAGCACCCCCATCCGCGGGGTTTTGTGCACCCCAGACCGCCCGCGATAAAACTGCTCGAGGCTGCCCGTCAGCACCTCGCGGCCAATCCCCAGCCCGAAGCCGTTGATCAGGTTATAGCCCTCGCGGATGATGTGCTCGCCCAGCCGATAGCTGAGCTTTTGCAAGCGCGCCATGCCGCCCTCGCCGGTGTGGTCGTGCGCGCTGCCCGAGACGAACAGGTTTCGGGCGCTGGCGCGCCGGTTCAGCTCCTTCAGCAGGGTGGTTATCTCGCTGAAGGAGTCAACCATCAGGGCGGTGATGCCATAGCGCTTCAGGTCTTCGATGCGCAAGGCCAAACGCCGCATATCGTAATCGTAGCGGGCTTGGGCATCGCCCGAATCGTCGTCGGGCTTTTGCGGGTTGCGCATGATGCAATAATGATGGCCGGTGTCGGTCTCCATGCTCAGGCGAATCCGGCTCAGGATGTAGTCGATGTTGGGGTCGGTAAAGCTGAAGCCGACGAACAAAAACACCTTCGAAACCAAATCACCTTTGAGGGCGTTGATGAACCAGTCGTGCCGCACGCTGTAGCGCTCGTAATCATCCTTGGTCAGGGTCGCGTTTTCGGGTGTGTTGGCGTCACCGTGCATCTTGAAAATCGAGACATCGCTGCCACGGGTCGGGGCAGAAAAATCGGCGCGGGTGATTTTGACATCGCACAATTTCTGTTGGCTACGAAAGGCGCGCTCGAGCAAATCGTCATAATTGGTCGTCCAGACCGTCTCGACCGGCAGTTGCCCAATCAGGCGGTGGTCGTCGGTCAGGTCGATGCCTTTGTCCTCGGTATGGGCGAAGTTGTCGCGGATGATTTGGTTCAGGCGGTTGCGTTGGCTCGCCTCTCTGTTGAGGTGAAATTGTGCCAAGCTGACCAAGTCGGTCTCGCGCTCGATGTCGAGGCCGAGGTCTTGGGCGACCTCGCGCAGCAGGCGTGGCCATGTGGGCAATCCTGCCCCTGACGACACCCCCGCCCCAACGAACAGGGCGGCGCGGCCATCCGTCAGCGCCTCGGTGTAGGCCTTGTAAAAACTGTCGAAGGCGCGTTGCTTGTCGGGTGAGGTGGGGTGGGACATAAAGCCTCTCTAGAGAAGGATGCATAATGCTTATCTGTTCAGCATAGCGCAAAACCGGCAGGCGCGTGCGCCAAAAGCTGGGGGATTCATCGAGCGATGCGAGCCGGTATTATGGGGCGAGGGGCGGGGGACAAGAACGCGCCGCGTCCCTACAGGGCTGTTCTAACCCAATGACAAATCTATGTGTGACAAACCGTTTTGGCGCGCTATAGTTGTCGGGGTGAGCGCACAGGGGGCGGCATGTCGATTTTTTCGGGGTTATACGCGCTATTGGGCACGCTATCGCGGGTGCTGGCCGCGCCGTTCTTGGCGGTCGGGCGGCTGTTCAGCTCGATTCAGATGCTGAACCCACTCCCGATTTTCAGCAACCTGTGGCGCACCCTCAGCGGCTCGGTTACCGGCGCGGCGCGCACGATCGGGCTGGGCAACCTAAAATTGGGCGGGCTGGGGCGCTTCCTCGACGTGGCGGGCTGGCGCGAGGCGCTGTTCGCCCGTGACGGGGCGCAACGCCGACGGCGGCGCGTCGGGCAAATCGCGCAGTTCTCGCAAATCCACCTCGTCGGGGCGGGCGACCGCCACATCGTCCACATCGGCACCAGCGTCGGGCGCGCCAATGCCGACCTCGCGCTCAAGGCCAACGGCGAGACCGTCATCCTCAGCTTCGACCGGCGCGACCTCCCCAGCACGGTCGATGGGGTGATGGTGCGCGCCGACCACCCCAGCGCGTTGCACAACGGCACCCCGCTCAACGGGGAGGTGTTGGTGCGCTCGGGCGATGTGCTCACGCTCAACGGGCAAGCCTTCAGCTTCCAGATTTTCGCGTGGCAGCGCGTGCCGCTGATTACCCGCGTCAGCGCCTCGTATGCCACCCACACCGGCCCCCACCGCACCAGTAACGAGGACGCCCTCGCCATTTATCAACACCCCAAAGCCTATTTGTTCGCGGTGGCCGATGGGGTGGGCGGCGGCGCGGAGGGTGACCAAGCCAGCGCCTACGCCGCGCAATACCTGCTGAGCGCCTTCCACAAAAACGCCCGCTTTACCCTGCCGTGGCCAGAGGTGTTGCGCGTGGCCTTCCGCCACATCAACGCCGAGGTGCGCGCATTCTCGCGCCGCACCCCGATGCCGGTCGGGACGACCTTAACGGCGGTGGTGGTCAAGGATTTTCAGGCTTACGTCGCACATGTCGGCGACTCGCGGGCGTTGCTGTGGCGCGAGGGCACCCTGCGCCAGCTCACCACCGACCACGTGCAGCGCCAGCCCGCCGAGTTGCCGACGCGGGTGGCCTTCGAGCTGCAAGAGCCGCACCCATTGCGCGATGTGCTCACCCGCGCCATCGGCAAGCAAGACACCCTCGAGCCGGAGCTGTTGTCGGTGGCCTTGCGCCCCGATGACCGGCTTGTCTTGCTCAGCGATGGGGTGTACGATGCTCTCGCCCCCGCCGAACTGACCCACACCCTGCGCGAGTTCAGCACCTCGCACGTCGCCGACGCGCTGGTCAGCCGTGCGGTGCACGCCGGAGCCAAGGACAACGTGAGCGCGCTGGCGTTCGAGGTACTGCCCGACCCGTTCGTCGAGGACACGTGGACAGCCGAGAGCGCCCCGCGCATCTTCACCGGCTACCGGCGCGGCTGGCCGGTCAAATTGCGGCGCGTGACCGACCCCGTGACCGCCCACCCGACCAGCGGCGGGCTGGTCTTACTCTTCTTGATAGCGCTGGCAGGCTTGGTCTGGCTGGTGTTGCGTGCACTCGGAGGTGCCGGATGATGGCTCGATGGATGCGCGGCGCGCTGCTGGCGCTGATGCTGCTGCTGGGCAGCGGCGCGGTGGCACAACCCACCCAACCGGAACAACCCCCCGCCTTGCTGGCTTATGCCTGTACCTTTGACCGCGGTGCCAACCGCCTGAACGTGCAAGCGGTCTTGCAAAGCGACGTGCCCGGCGCGGTCTTGGGCGACTACGCCCTGAGCGTCACGCCCGCCGGAAGCGCCACCCCGCTGGCCGAGCGCGCCGTGTCGTGGGCGCGCACCACCCCCCGCCCCCCGCTCCAGATGATCGTGCTGTTCGACATCACCGACACCGTGCCGGTGACCGAGTCGGCACAGGCGGTCATCGACGGCTTATTGCCCAATTTGCAGCCCGAAGACCAAGTGGCGCTCATCACGTTCGATGAAAACGTGTCGCTGCCCACCCCGTTCTTTACCGACAAGGCGGCCTTGGCCGACCAATTCTTGCGCGGCATCGGGGTCGGGCGCGGCGACAACCGCGTCTATAACGCGATGCTGGCGGCGGTCAACGCCTTCCCGTTCGCAGGGCAGACGCGCCGCGTGGTGGTCTTGGTCGGCGACTCGGGGCGGCGTGCCGACCCCCAAGCGCCCGAAAGCGAGGTCGGGGCGACCGCCCAACAGCTCAAGACGCAAATCTATCCGGTCGTCTTCGCCCTACGCGATAACCCCGACCTGCCCGCCCTGCTCGACATCTCGGAGGCCAGCCGCGGCTATACCTTCGTCTATGGAGAGCGCAACGAGGGCGAGGCGCTGGGCACGGCGCGCCTGACCGATGACATCGTCTGCCCGTACCAAGCGCCCGAGTCGGCCATCCGCTTCGTCGCCCCCCTGCCCGAGGCGCCCATCACCGGCGCGGTCGAGATTGGCGTCATCGTCGAGACCGACCTCGACCCCGAGGCCACCCGTGTGGTCTTTCGGGTCGATGACGCGGTGGTACAAACCTCCGAGCGCCTGACCTATACCTTCGACGCGGCCACCGTCCGCCCGGGCGTCTATACCGTGCGCGCCGAATTGTGGGACTTGCAGAACAATACCCTTGCCCAGACCCCGACCGTGCAGCGCATCGTGGCGCAACAGCGCATCGGGCTGGGGGTCGGGCAGGGCGCCGATGCCAACGCCCTGCGCGGCGCGGTCGAGTTCTTGGCCACCACCCGCTCCGAGTTCCCGCTCACTCAGGCCGTCTTCACGCTGGCGCTCGCCTCCGACCCCGCCAATGCCCAACCGTTCGGTCAGGCCGCCTTCCGCGCCGACGGCACGGCGGTGCTGGCCTTCGACGACATCCAAGCGGCGGTGCGGCGGGTGTTGCCACAAGCCGCGGCGGGCGACGTGTTGATTTTGGGCGCGTCCGTCCCGGGCATCACCGCCGGTGACCCGCCCTTGGCGGTGGCCGACCAGCCGCTACGCTTCGCGTTCAGCGCGCCCGCCGCAACCAGCCCGCAACCCGTCCCGCTCTCGCAATTGACGCCGGTCGAGCGCTTGGTGGTGGTCGTCGTCACCCGCTCACGCAACCTGATTGCCGAGACCTTGCCCTATTGGCTGGCCGCCGCCGCCATCATCGCCAACCTGATTTTGGTCATGATGGCGCGCCGTGCGCGCATCCGCCGCCTGATTTTGACGCCCGACAAAATCGACCTCAGCCCGCAACTGATGACCCTGACCGTGCTGCGCGACGGGGTGCGCCAATCGCACACCCTGACCAAGAAGACCCTGATGCTGGGGCGCGGTGCCAGCAACGACATCAACCTCGGCGACGACCTCGACATCTCGCGCCAGCACGGGGTGGTGATGTGGCGGCGCGGTGCGTGGTGGTATACCAGCCGCCGTGCCGGTCTGGTCGCCACCATCGAGGGGCGCAAGCGGCGCGGTTTGTACCTGCAACGGCTGGAACCGGTCACCGAGGTGCGCGTGGGGGGTGCCATCGTGCTGTTCCACTCCAACGCGCAGCAAGACCTCTCGGAGTTCATCAAGACGGATTTGTGAGCCTGTGACCGACCTCTTAACCTTCAGCGTGGCGCTGGGGCGGGTGCGCCAAGCGTGGCGCGCCCAAGCCAGCCCGGGCACCACCGTCGGCCAAGTCGCGGCGGCGGTCGGGCGTGCCGCCCAGCGCCCCGCAGCGCTCATCGAGTGGATGCGCCCACTGGCGTATGACGACACGCTGGGCGAGTCCGGCTTGCGCGCCGGTGACCGCGTGGTCATCCTCGACGGCCTGAACGATGTGCCGTGGCGCGAGCTGGGCGGTGCCCGTGAGCTGACTCTGGCGTGGGCGGGCGGGGTGGTTCAGTCGGGCGGGCGCGGGCAATTGAGCGTGGGGGCGGGCACCAGCCACGACCTCGACCTCGGCGGGCAAGGCGGCACGCTGGCCAGCCTGAGCTTCGACCCGACCACCGGCGGCTGGGGCGTGACGCGCACCGGCGCGGCGCGGGTGGCCTTGGACGACCTCGACGTGCCGGTCGGGGCGCGGGTGCCGCTCAACACGCAGGCCGGCCTGTTGGTCTGGCCACAGGAGGGGGCTACGCCGGTGCGGGTGGCGCTGGCACAGGGCGGCTTCAGCGCGGGCAGCATCGCCCTGCCGCTGGGCGATGCGCCGTTGCGGGTGTGGGTGGCCGATGAGTCGATGGCGCTCAGCCTGCGCGGGAGCCCCAACGTGCCGGTGGCGCGCATGGTCGGCGGGGTGGCCGCCCACCTGCCCCCACCGGCGGGCGCGACGGTGCAACCGTTCTTGTTGCGCCTCACCAACGCACAATCGCGCCTGAGCGACCTC
>JALONY010000090.1 GCA_025454715.1 Anaerolineae bacterium | reverse complement strand
GCCAGCCACCCGCGCTTTCGTCGTTATGTGTTGGCGGTGCGGCCTGCGGATGCGGACGACTACGTCACGGTGTTTGCGGGCAATACGCCGGTGGTTGGGCGGGTGTTGGGCGTGTTGGACGCTGGGGCGTATCCGGCGGGCTTGGCGTTATTGCGCTTGGAAGTGGTGACGGATGACGGGGCGGTGGGATTGGCGCAGGTATGCGTGATACCGGTCGTTTTGTCCGGCAGGTGAACGGCGGTAGGGCGGTGGGGGCGGCCTATCGACGGCAAGCGCGGCAGTCGGGTATAGTTGCGGCGATGTTTGCGTATCGGGCAATTGAGCCAAGGCCGAACGAGCTATGAAGCGATTTCTGGGAATTGTGGTGCGGGTGGGGTTGCCTTTGGCAGCGCTCATGGCCGTGATTTTCGCCGGTGGGAACCTCGTTGGGGTGTGGCTGGGGCAGCAGGGTGCGTTGCGGGACTATGCGGGGCAACAGCCGGTGTATCAGGCGACGGGTGCGGCTCTCCTCGGGACGCCGGAAGCCTTGCGCGGGGTGCAGTACGTGGCGGCTGGGGTGATGGACAGCGTGGAGCAGTTTGCAACCAACACACCGCGCCCAGAGCCTGCCTTTGCCACCAATACGCCTGAAGGTGCGCCAGAGGCGACGCCTGTAGCACCGACGGCGGCGAGCCAACCCGCCACAGCCATGCCGATGGCCGAAATCGGGCCATTGCCGACGATTTTGTTTTTGGGTGAGCCATACGCCAGCCAACCCCAACCGACGGCGATGCCGACGGCTTTTCCCATCATTGACCGACGCGGGGCGAACTTAATCAACGTGCTGTTGATGGGGCAAGACAACGAGGTCACGGGCGATAACTCGATGCGGACGGACACGATGATCGTCGTATCGATTAACCGTGACGCTGGCACGGTGTCGATGTTGCACCTGCCGCGGGATTTGTACGTGTATATGCCGCAGGTCGGGATGGGGCGGCTGAACACGGTGTATGAGGTCGGGACTGCGCTGGGATGGGACGGCGGCGCATTCTTCTTCATGCGGCAGGTGATTCTGCATAATCTGGGCATTAACGTGCACTATTATGCGCTGGTCGATTTGACGGGTTTTTCGACGTTGATCGACCGCGTGGGCGGGGTGGAATTGGCCGTCGATTGCGCGATTCAGGATTATCAGATTTTTGGCGCAGAGGTGCCCTCTGGCGCGGTGCTGAGCGACCCCGAGGCTTTGCAATATACCTTGCCTGTCGGGTTTTACCGGATGACGGGCAAAGAAGCGCTGTGGTATGCGCGCTCCCGCGGCAACAGCGATGACTTCGACCGTGGGCGGCGGCAACAACAACTGTTGCGGGCGGCGTTTCGGGCGGCGCGGGACAACGGTTTGCTGGGAGATGTGACCCAACTGCCCGGGTTGATTCAGGATGGGCTGGCCGTGGTCGAGACGGATATGCCGTTCGAGACGATTTTGAGCCTCGCGCCCTTGGCGTTGTCGGTGGAGCCGTCGCAAATCGAGACGTATCGGCTGATTCGGACGTATCACACGGTGCCGTGGCAGCCGCCTGATGGTCAATTCGTGCAGTTGCCGGTGTATGAGCCGGTGTTTGACCTGATGACCGACTTCTATACGCCGCCGACCGACAACCAGACCGCGTTGCGCTCGGCGACGGTGCGGGTGGTGAATGCGACGGGCAACGCGAGCTTTGACCGCGTGGCGGCGGAGCGGCTGGGTGAGGCCAATTTCGCGGCTATTCCCAGTGGTGATGGCGCTGGGGTTGAGGCCGAGACTTACGTCATCGACTATACCGGTAGCCAAAAAGGGAGTAGCCTGAGCGAGATTTTGCGGGTGCTGAACCTGAATGAGTCTCGCGTGCGTGTGCAGCCCGAATCGAACCGCACGTTCGATTACGAGGTGGTGGTGGGGGCGGATTATAATGCGTGCGGCGGGGCGGTTTTGCCGGTCGAGTAGGCGGGGCTTGAAACGCCGTCCAAGATGGGCTATACTCTCTGGTGTACGGGGTATGGCGCAGTCCGGTAGCGCGCTTGCATGGGGTGCAAGAGGCCCCCGGTTCGAATCCGGGTACCCCGACACCGAAAATCCCCAACAAAAAAGCCGTCACAACACTGTGGCGGCTTTTTTGTCGTCTAAAAAGAGTCTGGGTTAGAACAAGCCCCAGTCGTCGCCTGCGCCTTCTTCCATCATGGTCGGATCCCACATCTCGGCACCCATTTCGATGGTGCTGGGGACGCCGGTATATTCCTGTGCGACTTGGCGGGTCTTCTCGAGGAGGGCGGGGGCGTAGGGGCAAAACGGGGTGGTCATGATCATGATGACGTGGGTGTGCTCGGGCTGCAAATCGACCGAGCGGATTAGACCCAACTCGATGATGTTCATGCCCAGCTCGGGGTCAACGACCACGCGCAAGGCCTCGCGTAGTCCTTCTTCGGTCTTCAGGGGGGCGTCGGTCATTGGTTGTTCTCCACGATACTCGTTACTTCAGTGTTTGGTGAGAGAGTGCCACAAATAATTATAAAGAAAGTTGGAAATATTGACAGCCTATCTTGAGCGCTGATATACTGTCAAAGTTGATGAACCGCGGGTAATTCTAATCTTTAACCCGCGTGAAACTTACGCAGTGGGAGGCATTCGCCGAATGGGCGCGACACTCGAGATTCGCAATCTGCACGCACGGGTTGCCGGTGAAGAACGTATGATTTTGCGCGGTGTGAACCTGACGATCGTTCAGGGGGAAGTCCACGCGCTGATGGGGCCGAACGGCAGCGGCAAGAGCACGCTGGCGAACGTCTTGGCAGGCAATCCGGCCTATGAGGTGACCGAAGGCGATATTTTGCTGGACGGTGAGAGCATTATGGAGCTGGAGCCCGACGAGCGTAGCCGTTTGGGGATGTTCCTCGCCTTCCAATATCCGGTGGCCATCCCGGGCATCACGTTGGCCAACTTCTTGCGTGCGGCCATCAACTCGCGGATGAAGGCGGTTGACCCGGAGAGCAAGGGCATCTCAATCCCTGAGTTCCGCCGCTTGATGCGTGCCAAGATGGACGGCCTGAGCATGGATCACAGCTTCGCAGGGCGTTACCTGAACGACGGCTTTAGCGGCGGCGAGAAGAAGCGCGCCGAGATTTTGCAAATGGCGGTGCTGGAGCCGAAGTTCTCGATTTTGGACGAGACGGACAGCGGCCTCGACATCGATGCGCTGCGGATCGTGAGCGAGGGCGTGAACGCGCTGATGAGCACGAACCTCGGCGTGTTGGTGATTACGCACTATCAACGCTTGCTGAACTATATCCGCCCGCAACATGTGCACATCATGTTCGAGGGGCAGATTGTGGAGAGCGGCGGCCCCGAGCTGGCGCTGAAGCTGGAAGAGAGCGGTTATGACTGGGTGCGCGCCAAGCACGCTACGCCCATCGCTGAGTAAGACCGAATACCCCGACCGACTAAGATGAGGTGTATGGTATGACCGACTTTGTGATGAGCGACAAGCAACTGACCGATCAGGAAGAGAAGCTGAAGGACGTGCGTGGGTCTTATGACGAGACCTATGGCTTCCATGATTCGGATGTGACGTATGCGTATGTGGCCGACCAAGGCTTGACCGCAGACGTGGTGCGCGACATTTCGCGCTTGAAGGGCGAGCCGGAGTGGATGACTGAAATCCGCCTGCAAGCCTATGAGATTTTCTTGCAGAAGGGCACCCCGCAATGGGGCGGTGACCTCGACGGCATCGATTACGAGCAAATCACGTATTATGCGCGGGCAGCCGAGGGCACCAAGCGCGACTGGGACGAGGTGCCGGAAGAGATTAAGCGCACGTTCGACCGGTTGGGCATCCCTGAGGCCGAGCAGAAGTACCTGCAAGGCGTGAGCGCCCAATACGACAGCGAGTCGGTGTATCACAACATCCGCAAAGACCTCGAAGCCAAGGGCGTGCTGTTCCTCGACATGGACTCGGGCTTGCGCGAGCACCCGGAAATCGTGCGGAAGTATTTCGGGACGATCATCCCGTCGGCGGACAACAAGTTTGCGGCGTTGAACACGGCGGTATGGTCGGGCGGGTCGTTCATCTACGTGCCGAAGGGCGTGAAGGTGGAGATGCCGTTGCAGGCGTACTTCCGTATCAACCGCGAGAAGATGGGGCAGTTCGAGCGCACCCTGATCATCGTGGACGAGGGCGCTTATGTGCACTACGTCGAGGGCTGCACCGCTCCGACCTACAGCGAGGACAGCTTGCACAGCGCGGTCGTCGAAATCGTGGTGCTGAAGGGCGGGCGTTGCCGTTATACGACCATCCAGAACTGGTCGAACAACGTGTACAACCTCGTGACCAAGCGCGCCGTGGCGTATGAAAACGCGACCATGGAGTGGGTGGACGGCAACCTCGGCAGCAAGCTGACGATGAAGTATCCGGCGGTCATCCTCGCGGGCGAGGGCGCGCACGGTGAAGTGTTGTCGATTGCGTTCGCTGGGCGTGGCCAACACCAAGACGCGGGTGCGAAGATTACGCACCTTGCGCGCAACACCAGCAGCCAAATCATCAGCAAGTCGATCAGCAAGGATGGCGGGCGTGCGACCTACCGCGGGTTGCTGAAGATTGCCGAGGGCGCGGACAACGTGCGCTCGAACGTGGTGTGCGATGCCTTGTTGCTGGACGATGAAAGCCGCTCGGACACGTACCCGACCATCGAAGTCGATGCGCGCAATGTGACGATGGGTCACGAGGCATCGGTCAGCAAGGTGGGTGAAGACCAGATTTTCTACCTGATGAGCCGTGGCCTGAGCGAAGATGAGGCCAACGCGATGGTGGTGAATGGCTTCATCGAACCGCTGGTGAAGGAACTGCCGATGGAATATGCGTTGGAACTGAACCGCTTGATCCAAATCCAGCTTGAAGGCTCGATTGGCTAAGGCTCGGTGAGCAAGCGCAGGAAACGGTTAGAGAAGCTCCGCCAGAACCCCAAGGATGTCGCGTTCGATGACCTCCGTAAGGTTCTGGAGGACTTTGGATTTGAGTTGGTACGGTCGAAGGGGAGCCATTTTGCCTTTAGACACCATGAACTCAATGAGATGTTCATCTTGCCGTACAGAAAACCACATGTGAAGACGGCATACGTCGAGCAATTTCTGATGATTGTCGAGCAACTCTTGTCTTTGGATGATGATAAGGATGAGGCCGATGAGTGATTATGGGGTGGTCAAAGACCTTAATTACTATCTGTCTTTGCATTATCCAATTTTATTCATCCCATCTGACGAGGGTGGTTTTGTGGTTTCCATTCCGCTGTTGAAAGGGTGTCTCTCTCAAGGGGATGACCTGCAAGAGGCCTACAGGATGATTGAAGAGGCGAAGGCGTTGTGGTTGGAAGTTGCCTTGGAGTCTGGGATAGCGATTCCTGAGCCAGAGCCTTACCCTGCATGAAACCGTGTTGTACCCAGAAGGATAAAAGCAGTGACGACGATGAGACGGCGTGACGCGGCGGCGAACCTGCCTGCGTACACGTTTGAGGATGTGAAGGCGCTGAGCGAAGCGCACGATGAGCCGGCATGGTTGCGTGCGTTTCGCGAGAAGGCGTGGCAGGCTTACGAGGCGTTGCCGATGCCGAGCGCGACCGATGAGGACTGGCGTCGCACCGACATCCGCCGCGTGAAGTGGGCGGATGCCGGTAAGCTGGTTCAACCCAACGGCGCGACGTTGGAGACCGTCCCCGCGGCGGTGCGTCAGCCCTTGGTGGGCGACGAGGGCGGCACGATGGTGTTCGTCGATGGTAAGCTGGTGCACAGTAGCCTCGCAGAGGCGTTGAGCGCTAAGGGCGTGATTTTCGCCGACCTCGCGACGGCGGCCAAGGAGCATCCGGCGTTGGTCGAGCAATATTTGATGACCAAGGCCGTGTTGCCGACCGATGGCAAGTTTGCGGCGTTGCATGGGGCGCTGTGGACGCACGGGGTGTTCGTGTATGTGCCGCGTAACGTGGCTGCCGAGCTGCCGTTGCACGTGGTGATGTATAACACCAAGGCCGGTACGACGCTGGGGCACGTGTTGGTGGTGGTCGAGGAAAACGCCCAAGCGACGATGCAGGTCGAGTATTCCTCGCCCGAGACGCAAGGCGACTCGATTTATATCGGGGCGACGGAGCTGTTGGTGGGCAAGGCCGCCAACCTGCGCTACGTGAGCTTGCAAAACTGGAGCCGCACCACGACCGAGTTCACGCATCAGCGTGGGCGGGTGGGCGCTGACGGCCAGCTGGACTGGGTGTTTGCGGTGATGGGCACCCAACTGCTGAAGGACTTCATCAACCTCGAGGCGGACGGCAACGGTGCCAATGGGCGGATGAGCGGTTTCTTCTTCGCTGACCATGACCAAGTGTTTGACCTCGACACGCAACAAAACCACAACGCGCCGTTGACGGTGACCGACCTGCTGTTTAAGGGCGCGGCCAAAGACCAAGCGCGCACGGTGTGGCAGGGCATGATCAAGTCGCTGCCTAAGATGCAGAAGATTGACGGGTATCAGGCCAACCGCAACCTCGTCTTGAGCGACGAGGCGCGGATGGACGGCATCCCGGGGCTGGAAATCGAGGCGGACGACGTGAAGTGCTCGCACGCGGCGACGTTCGGCACGTTGGAAGCGCAACCGGTGCACTACTTGATGAGCCGCGGCATCCCGCGCCCGGTGGCCGAGAAGATGGTCATCGAGGGCTTCTTCGACGAGTTGCTGCAACGCATCCCGTTCGAGGCGGTGCGCGAGCGCTTGCAAGCC
>JALONY010000089.1 GCA_025454715.1 Anaerolineae bacterium | reverse complement strand
CGCAAGCCGACCTCTCGGCAGGGGTGGCCAGCGCCGCACAAGCCGCCTGCGACGCACTGCGTGCTATACTGGGGGCACTATGAGCGAAAAAACCCCTTCACTGCACCTGCCCGCCGACGTGCGGGCGTACATCGACCGGCAACCGTGGTACGGGTGGCGGCGCGCCATCTTCATGGCCATCCTGCGCCTGACCGTCCACACCCTGACCCGCTTCACCGTCACCGGCCAGCAGCACGTCCTGATGATGAACCACATCGCGGGCATCGACCCCGGGCTGTGCATGGCCGCCGTGCATGGGCGTTACGTCATCCCGATGAGCAAGATCGAAAACTTCACGACGTGGTATTTCGGGCCGTTCTTGTGGTGGTATGGCGCGTATGCCATCCGGCGCGGGGCGGTAGACCGCGAGTCACTCCAGACCACGCTGGGGTTGTTGGAGCGCGGCCACATGATTTTGATCGCGCCGGAGGGCACGCGCAGCCCGTCTGGCATGATCGAGGCCAAAGAAGGCTTCGCCTATCTGGCCACCAAAGCCAACGCGACCATCCTCCCGACCGCCATCGCGGGCGCGCAACACTTCAAGACCGATGTCAAGCGCCTGCACCGCACGCCCATCGATATCCAGTTCGGCGCGCCGTTCCGCTTCAAGACCGGCGGGCGGGCGCGCATCCCGCGGGAAGAGCTGGCCTTGATGACCCAAGAGGCGATGTACCAACTGGCGCTGGCGCAACAAAAAGACCCCAGCTTGCGCGGGGTCTATTCGGACGTGTCGAGGGCGACCACCGACACGCTCGAGTTCGTCGATCCTCAGGCTTAGCGCAAGACCAGCAGCGCGTCGGCGAGGTGCTTTTGCACACCGCGGCTGTTGAACTTTGCCCAGACGGCCTTGAACTGCCGCCGCGTCGTCGAAGCGTGCGCGTTGCTTGTCCAGCGCTTGGGCGAACACCACCACGTCGTTGAGCCGCCCCAAGTGGTCTTGGATCGCCTTCAGGTCGCTGATGAACGGCTCGACTGGCGCGCCCAGCACCTCGCGGAAGAAGTGGGTGGCGTAGCGCAAGCGCTTGAACGCAATCCGCAGTTCGTGCAGCGTCTCGTAATCGGGCGAAGCGTCCTCGCTGAACAGCGGGTCGAAGCCACGACGTGGCGCACTTGCACCGGCGCGGGCGGCTCGACATCGCGCAGGGCGTCGGGCGCGGTGGCGAACGCGGCCAATTTGCCCAGAAACGCCTTGTAGCCCCGCCCGTCCAGCGCGTCGGTCAGGGCGTCGTGCGCCTCGGCGCGGTCTTTTTCGAGTCGTTCCATCACCTCGGCGAGGGTGAAGTCGGTGCGCTCGCGCAAGTCTATCAACAACACGTCGAGGTCGCGGACGGTGCCCAGCTCATCGGCCAGCTCTTTCAGCCCACGCGACAGGCGCTTGACCTCTTTGGGGCGATAATACGCGCCCAGCAAGCGCAAGGCCGAGCGCATCCGGCGGGTGGCCACGCGCATGTCGTGGATGGCCTCGTGGTCATCGCCCGATTGCACGGCGTCCTCATGACGGCGGAGCTGGATCAGCTCGGACAGCACGATCTTGCGCCCGGCAGCGCTGATGGTGTCGGTCGTGTCGATGGCGGTCAGGGCGTCTTGTAAGACAGGGATTTCGATGGAAATGGCGGGGGATTTCATGGGCGGGCGTCCTCGTCGGTCTGTTAAGGCGAGTTTGCCTTATTGTTAAATTACCGTTAAAGCTGAGGGTAACACGCCGCCCACCCACCCGTCAACGCCGCGAATGTTAAGCTTTTTGAGGGGTGGGGGCTAATCACGCACGCCCAACAAAAAACGCCCACCCGTCTCATCTCGGGTGGCCGAGGTGGCCGGCAGCTTCACCGGCCAATACTTGCGGCAGGTGCTGTACGGCCAGCCGGTCTCGTCGGCGGACTAGCGCGGCGGGCTACGCCCCTACACCCCTACCGCGTCTTCTAGCGCGTAGACGAACGCGCCCGCGCTACTCCAGCGCTGGTCGGGGTCTTTGGCCAGTGCGCGCTGGAGGATGAACGTGTAGGGGGCGGGCAGGTGCGGCGCTTTGCGGCGCGGGTCGGGCGGCGGCTCGTCGAGGTGCGCGAACAAGATGTGCCCCGGGTGCCCGTCGAACGGCGGCTTGCCGGTCAATATCTCATAAGCGATGACGCCCAGCGCGTACAGGTCGGCGCGCTGGGTGACGTGCTTGGACGATTGGATTTGCTCCGGTGCCATATAGGTGATGGTGCCGATGGCGTTGGCACCGGTCAGGGTGGAGCCACCGGCAAATTTGGCCACGCCGAAGTCAATCAGGATGGGCTCGGCGCGTGCGCCGTCATCGGTCACGCGCATCAGGATATTATCGGGCTTGAGGTCGCGGTGGATGACCCCGCGGGCGTGGGCGTGGTCGAGCGCGTTGGCCACCCCGCGCAACACCAGCAGGGCGTCGGGGATGTCGAACCCCCCGCGCTGGCGCAGCAACGCCCCGAGGCTCGCGCCCTCCACCCACTCCAACACCAGATACGGGCGCTGGGCGGTGCCTGCGTCAAACAAGCGGGCGATGTTGGGATGCTCTAGCTGGCGCATCACCTCGGCCTCACGCTCGAAGCGGCGACGCTCATCGTCGTCGTGCAGGTCGAGCAAGGTCTTGAGCGCCACGGTGCGCCCGTCGGGGGCGGTGGCGCGGTAGACCTCGCCCATGCCGCCCTTGCCCGCCACATCGTCGATGGTATAGCCCGCCATCGTCTTGTGCGTCAGCGCCCCGAAACGGGTGTTGGAAGGGTGCCGACGGTTGGCCTCGGCCAGCTGGATGAGGTCGAAGCGCCAGCGGTAAAAACGGCGGTCGATGAAGTGTTGGACGCGCCGCCGCACGCGGTCGAGGGTGGCTCCGGCCAGCAACGCCCCCAGCAACAGCGGCACCCCCGCGAACGCCTCGCCCAGCAAGGCGTTGCCGACCAGCACCAACGTCCCCATGCCCGCGCCAATGATGACCGTGGTCAGCACCACCACCAGCGAGCGGTTGATGATCAGGTCGATGTCCCACAGGCGGCTACGTAGGATGGCGATGGCGAACGCGATTGGGATAATCAACGAGGCCAGATACGACAAGCTGACCGTGCCGATGACCCGATAGGTCAAACTCGCCACCGGATTGTCAATCAGGCGCGGCGGCAACACCACATCGAGCGTGATGAGCACGGCCAAGATGACGATCGAGACGCCCAACCCCAGCGCGATCCACTTGGTTTGCTGGCGTTCTTGGCGGGTCGAGACGTAGCGGTAGCGCCAGACTTGCAGGATGAGCCCAATCATCCCATACGAACTGCTGATGAAGGTGATGCTCGCCCGCGAGGTCGGGTCGATGTACATGCGCGTATCGTGCACCCACAGCGTGAACGGCACCGCGATGATCATATAACCCAGCGCCCAGCGCGGGATGAGCCGCCCGTTGGGGAACAAGCACAAAAACAGGATGATCAGCATCCCGCTAATCATCCGCATCGCGCTCGGTATCCACCACAACTCGGGGTAGCTGATGGTGAAGCCGATGGGCGAGCGCCCGATTTGGGCGGGCAAGAACAAGATGCCCAGCGACACGATTAACGCCATGCGGTCGTGGCGGCGCTTCCAAAAAATCAGCAAGGCCAAGACCACACACGTGATGGGCAGCGGCAGGTTGAACACGGTCATCATCGTCGCGTAGTCGCCGTGCTGCATCCCCAAGATGGACAAGGCGACCGTGAAACGCTCACTCGCCTCAATTACGAACGAGTCGTAGATGAGGGGGAGGGCGCTCAGGTAAAACGCGATGAACAGGCCGCCCAGCATGACCCAAGCGACCTGCATCAGGCGCAACGGGATGCGCCCCAGCGCGGTGTTGGGGTAATTGAGAGTGCGTGTTTGGCTATGGGTTTGTGTGTCGGGGGGCATGGGTTATGGGCTGGCGATGCTAAGACGGCTGAGCTGTGCCACGAAGTCGCTGGCCGTGTCCCAGCGCTGGGCTGGCGACTTGGCCAACGCCCGCTGGAGCACGTCATTGACCTCGGCGGGGAGATGTGGGGCGTGGGTGCGGATGTCGGTGGGCGGTTGCTGGAGGTGCGCGAACAGCAATTGCCCGACCCCGCCGGTGAACGGCGGCTGACCGCTGAGCATCTCGTAAGCGATGATGCCCAACGCATACAGGTCGGTCTTGGGGGTGACGGCTTTGGCCGACTCGATTTGTTCGGGTGCCATGTAGGCAATCGTGCCAATCGCGCCGGTACCGGTCAGGCTCAGGCCGTCGCTGACTTTGGCCAGCCCGAAATCGACCAGCATCGGCACGATGTCGCCGGTCTCGGCGGTGGCGCGCAACAAGATGTTGGCCGGTTTGAGGTCGCGGTGGATGACCCCGCGGCTGTGGGCGTGGTCGAGCGCGTCGGCGATGCCGCGCAAGACCGGCAAGGCCGCCGCCAGCGAGAGCGTGCCGCGTTGCCCCAAAAAGCTGGCGAGGTCGAGTCCGTCCACCCACTCCATGACCACATACGGCTTGGGCGCGTCCCCCGTCTCGTAGAAGCGGACGATGTTGGGGTGGCTGAGCTGCGCCATCGCCTCGGCCTCGCGGCGCAGGCGCTCGACGTGCTCCGACGTGGTGTCGCGCAGGACGGTCTTGAGGGCATACGTGCGCCCGTCGCGCTGGGCGCGGTATACCTCGCCCATGCCGCCGCTACCAATCAGCGCCTCGACCCGATACCCCCCGACCGTTTGCCCCGTCCATGCCCCTGCCGTGGCCTCGGTGCGCTGGCGCTCGGCATTGGCCAACTGCACGAGGTCGAAGCGCCAGCGGTACAAGCGCCGGTCGATGACTTGCTGCACCCGCCGCCGCGTCCAGTCGAACGAGACCCCGACCAACAGCACCGCCCCGACCAACGGCACCCCGCCCAGCCCCTCGCCGATGACGGCGCGGGCGACCAACGCCAAGCCCCCATACCCGACCAACAGCAGGCCACTCGTGACGCCCAACACCAACGACCGGTTAATCAGCAGGTCGATGTCCCACAGGCGGCTACGGGTGATGGCGACCGCGAACGCCAGCGGGATGAGCGTGCTGGGCAGGATGACCAGCAGCCCGAAATAGACCATCCGGTAGACCACCTGCGCGAGGGGGTCGGCGAGGCTGGTGGGCGGGACGAGCACGACCAACCCCGACGAAAACACGATCATGAGGGTAGCCAGCGACAACCCGAAAATCATCCACTTGGTCTGCTGGCGGTCGGTTCGGTTGGCACTGCGGCGGTAGCGCAAGACCTGAAAGGCCACCCCGACCGCGATATAGAGCGCGCCCATCAAGATGAAAAAGCTGATGTTGCGCGTGAAGGTGCGCAGGTCATTGGTGAAGGGCGCCAGCCCGACCGCGCCAATCAGCGGGTAGACCCACGCCCAGCGCGGGTAAAAGCGCCCGTTGGGGAAGATGACCAAGGTGGTCAGCAACAAGCTGGTGCTCAAGACGCGCAGCATGGTCGGTATCCACCACTGCTCGGGATAGGCCAGCGCGAAATCGGGCGCTGCCCGCCCGACTTGCATCGGGAAGCTGACGATGGCCAACGTCACGACCCAGACTTGCCGGTCGGTGCGGCGCACCCAGAACACCACCCCACCCACCACCACCGAGACCAGCGGCACCAGTTGGTTGAGCGCGACCATCAGCGTAGCGTAACGTTGGGCATCCCAGCCCATGCGCACCAAGCCCTCGGCGTACTGCACGGCCTCGGCAGTGGCGAAACCAGTGAGCATCACCGGGGTGGTGGCGATGTAGAAGGCGAGGTAAATCAGCGCGATGACGCCCCAGAGCACGGGCAATATCTGCACGGGGATGACCCCACGCAAAAAGGCCGGAAGGGAGGTGGTGGAAGCGTTGGGAGAGGTGGCCTGCTGCGACATGATGGCGCGAGAGGGCGAGCGACTGCCCGCCCTCTCGGGTGCTGAGTTAGGCGGTATAGGTGCTGGGGTTGACGCTGGTGCCGCGCCGCCCGTCCGGCCAGACCGTGCCCGCGTCGAAGCGCAAGCCTTGCACGTTAGCACCGCGCAGGTTGGCGTTTTGCAGGTTGGCGCCGCTGACGTTGGCGTTGCTCAGGTCGGCGTTGCTCAGGCGCGCCCCCTGAAGCTGCGCCACGGTCAGGTCGGCCATCACCAGCACCGCGTTGCTCAGGTCGGCGAACTGGAGGTTGGCACCCACCGCCACCACGCCGGTCATGTTGGTCAGGCGCAGGATCGCCTCGCGCATCACGACGCCGCGCAGGTTGGCACCGCGCAGGTTGGCGTTCTCGAAGTCGAGGCGGTTCAGGTCGATACTGCTCAAATCGACACCCGCGAGGCGCGGGCGATCCGAGCTGTTGATGAGGGTAATCACTTCTTTACGGGTGACTTCAGCCATGGGTGAGGTGCTCCTTTTCGTATGCGATGATTTGGTCGATGGTGTCATCCAGCGAGGTGCTGGGTTGCCAGCCGGTCAGTTTTTGGATTTTGGCCAAGCTCGGCACGCGCCGCCGGAAGTCCTCGAACCCGGGCTCGTAGGCTTGGTCGTAGGGGATGCGCTGGATGTCGCTGGCGCTGTCGGCACGCTCGCGCACCCGCTCGGCCAGTTGCAAGATGCTGATTTCCTCGGTGCTGCCGATGTTGAAGACCTGCCCCTCGGCACCGTCGGCCTCGCTCAGGCGGTGGATGGCGTCCAGCACGTCGAACACGTTGCCGAAGCAACGCTGTTGCGCGCCGTCGCCATAGACCTGTATCGGCTGGTTGCGCAGTGCCCAGCGCACGAAGCGCGGCACCACCATGCCATATTGCCCGCTCTGGCGCGGCCCCACCGTGTTGAACAACCGGAAGACCACCACCGGCAAGCCGACCTCTTTGTGGTAGGCCAGCGACAAAAATTCGTCGATGGCCTTGCTGGCCGCGTAGCTCCAACGGCTGCGGCTGGTCGGCCCCAGCAGGCTGTCGTCGTCCTCCTCGAACGGGAACTTGACGCCCTTCCCGTACACTTCCGAGGTCGAGGCCATCATGACCTTCTTGCGATAGCGCGCCGCGGTCTTCAGCACCACCTCGCTGCCGCCGATGTTGACCTCGATGGTGTGGATGGG
This sequence comes from Anaerolineae bacterium, assembly GCA_025454715.1. GTDB lineage: Bacteria > Chloroflexota > Anaerolineae > Aggregatilineales > Phototrophicaceae > Flexicrinis. The sequence goes on along the minus strand of JALONY010000089.1, from coordinate 2,511 downwards.
CTGGCTGACGATTTTTTGGACGCCGACCGCCGCCGCGAGGTGGTAGATGATGTCGCACTCGCTGACCAGCCGGTCGAGCACGGTGGTATTGCGGATGTCCTCGATGGCGAAGCGGAAGTGGGGGTGGCCTTGCAGGTGGGCGATATTGGCCAGCCGCCCAGTGCTCAGGTCGTCGATGACCGTCACACGTTGACCGGCTTTGAGCAATTTTTCGGCCATGTGGCTGCCGATGAATCCGGCTCCGCCGGTGATGAGGGCATGTATCATGGGTTCGCGGGGTCTCGTGAGGGTCGGGAGAAGGACTGTCGAAACGACACCCTTGATGCTATCGAATCGCGCTGGATTGGGCAATAGCCGTACAGCCCAAACTGCCCAGAGTCGGCGTCTTGTGCTACACTTGCGCGGTTTCGACACCCAGTTACACACGAGGCAACTCCCCCATGCGCTTGGGCATCATCGGCCTGCCGAACAGCGGCAAAACCACCCTTTTCAACGCCCTCACCGGCCAAAACCTCGAGACCGCCGCGGTCTCCAGCGGCCAGTTCGAGCTGCATACCGCCGTCGTCAACGTGCCCGACCCGCGTGTCGAGCGCATGGTCGAGATGTACAAGCCCAAGAAGACCGTGCGCGCCACCATCAACTTCGCCGACATCGCAGGGATGGACAAAGGCATCAGCGAGGGCGGCCTGAAGGGGCAGTTCCGCGTCGAGCTGCAACAAGTCGATGGCTTCGTCCACGTCGTGCGCGCCTTTGAAGACCCGAGCGTGCCCCACCCCTACGAGACGACCTCGCCATCATCGAGGGCGAGTTCTTGCTCAGCGACCTCATCACGGTCGAGAACCGCCTGCAAAAGCTCAACGACGAGCTGCGCATCAAGGGCAAGAAGGCCGAGCCGGTCGTGTTGCCGCAGATGGAACTGATGGAGCGCCTGAAGGCCGCGCTGGAGCAAGAGCAACCGCTCCGCACCCTCGACCTGACCGACGAGGAGATTAAGTCGTTGCGCGGTTACGGCTTCATGACCCTCAAGCCGACCCTCGTGGTCTTCAACTGCGGCGAGGGGCAACACGTCGCGCCCGCCCTGTTGCAAAACAGCGCCAAGCTGATGATGGTCGAGCTGATGGGCAAGCTGGAGGCCGAGATTTCGCAACTGGACGCCGAGGCCGCCGAGATGTTCATGAGCGAGTACGACATCACCGAGCGCAGCGCCGACCGCGTCATCCGCCTGAGCTACCAACTGATGAACATCCAATCGTTCTTCACCGTCGGCCCCGACGAGGTGCACGCATGGTCGGTGCCGGTGGGGGCGACCGCGCCCGAGGCCGCTGGCGTCATCCACTCCGACCTGCAAAAGGGCTTCATCCGCGCCGAGGTGTTCAGCTATGACGACCTGATGACGGTCGGCAGTGAGGCTGGGCTGAAGGCGGCGGGCAAGTTCCGGCTGGAGGGCAAGGACTACGTGGTGAAGGACGGCGACATCCTCAACATCCGCTTCTCGCCCGCCAAGTAACCCGGTGGGGCGTCTGCGGATGGATATCGCGTGTCTGTCGGGCAATGCCTACCCCGAGGCGGGCGGCATCTCGACCTTTCTGCACCATTTTTTGCCCGAGGCGCAACGGCGCGGCCACACCGTCCGGCAAGTCGCGTTCGGTGAGCCGTACAGCGGCGACGCCGACCTAACCTACCCGCTGACGCGCATCCCGTTCAGCATCGGGTGGGTGCGGCGGCACGCGGCCTATTTGCGCGCCGCCCGCCACGCCGCCCAAACCAGCGATGTCGTATTCGCCCTGAGCTATGGCGGCTTGTTCATGCCGTTCGTGCGCGGGGGTGGCCGCCGCATCGTGCACAAGGCCGTGACCGATTGGACGTGGGAGATGGCCGACCGGCGCGGCCTGACCACCCTCGACAAGGTGGCCTTCCAGACCGCGCCGACCCCATTGGCGCTCAAGCCGATACGGGCGTATTACCTGTGGGCGATGCGCCAAGCCGACCTGATTTATACCCCCAGCGCGCACATGCGCGAGGTGGTGCTGCATTGGGGTGTGCCCGCCGAGCGCGTGCGGGTGATTTACAACGCCATCCCCGCCCCTGCCGATTTACAACGCCATCCCCGCCCCTGCCTTGCCGACCACCGACCGCCGCGCTTTGCGCGCCCAGCTTGGGTTGCCGACCGAGGGGCGGCTCATCGTCAGTGTGGCGCGCTTGACGCCGGTCAAGGGGGTGCACGTCTTGATGAAGGCCTTGCCCGCCGTGCCGGACGTGCACGCGGTGATTGTGGGCGATGGCCCACAACGCGCCGAGCTGGAAGCGCTGGCTCCGGCGGGGCAGGTCACGTTTGCCGGCCAGCAACCGCACGAGCGCGTGCTGATGTACCTGCGCGCCGCCGATGCCTACGTGCTGTCGAGCTATACCGAAGGCTTGTCGCATACCCTGTTGGAGGCGGTGGCGGTCGGGACGCCGTGCGTGGCCACCACCGTCGGCGGCAACCCCGAGGTCATCACCGACGGGCGCGAG
>JALONY010000088.1 GCA_025454715.1 Anaerolineae bacterium | reverse complement strand
CACCTCGCTGCAACCGCCGTACTCGCTGGTCTCGCCCGATGTGCAAGACGAGATTTTGCCGTTTTGCTTGGCCAACAACATCGGCGTCATCGTGTATTCACCGATGGCGTCGGGCTTGCTGACCGGTGCGATGACCCATGAACGGGTGGCCAACTTCCCCGAGGACGATTGGCGCAAGCGCGAGGGCGATTTTCAAGAGCCGCGCCTGAGCCGCAACCTCGCGCTGGCCGAGGTGCTCAAGGGCATCGGGGCGCGCCACGGGCGCACCGCGGGCGAGATTGCGATTGCGTGGACGTTGCACAACCCCGCCGTGACCGGCGCCATCGTCGGGGCGCGCAGTGCCAAGCAAGTCGATGGGGTGATGGGCGGTGCGTCGGTCACGTTGACCGCGCAAGACCTCGGCGAGATTGACGAGTTCGTGCGCGCCAACCCGTAAGCGGTTTAGCCCATAGCGAAACCCCCTCGGTCGGGGGACGACCAGAGGGGGTTTCTGAGGGAGGGGAGGTGACTCGGTTGGCTATGCGCCCTTGGGCTGGGCTGCCAACGCGGGGTCTGCGTTAGAGTGTGCGGGCTTGGCCTTCCACGGGGTGCCGAGGCGGGGCAGGGCGAACCGGTCGAGGCCGTACCAACCCGCGGTCTTCCAAGCGAGGATGAGCAGGATGGCGACCACCAAGTACAGGCCGTTGCTGCTGGCGGTGCCCGCCATGATGAAGTTCCAGTTCATGAAGCCACCGAAGAAGGCGGCGAAGCCGACGAACAACCCGACGATGAGGCCGACACCGACCAAAATCTCGCCGAAGACGATCAGCTTGGCGAACCATGTGTAAGCGCCCGCGTCGTACAGGCTTTGCAAGAAGCCGCCGTACCAGTCGAACTTGATGGGCGAGTTGACGCCCTCGACCATGCCCAGCGAGCGCTCCCAGAAGCCCTTGAGGGCGGCGCCGCCGTCCATCCATGCCGGGTTTTGCAATTTGCCCCAGCCGCTGCTGAGCCAGCTCCAGCCGAGCAAGACGCGGACGACCAGCCAGACACCGGCCATGCGCGTGTCACTGAACAAGAAACGGGCAATGGGTGGGTCGGTGATGATGTTGCCTTGGCGGTTGTGAACCAGTTTGGCGCTCATGGGGGTCTCCTTTTCGAGTGGGCTAATGAGCTTGTCAACGTGCTTACGATGACCTCATTATCGCCCCGAAAAGGCAGACCCCCTAGTGACGTGTGTCATGTGTCACTCATGTGTGTGTCATGTTTGGCGGGTGTGGTTTTTCACCCGCGCAGGGTGCCCCATATCGCCGACACGCTGCAATAGGCGTAGCCCGCGACGGCGATGGGCGTATAGCCCGCCGTAAACAGCAGGGTCGAGGCGACCAAGATGCCGGTGAAGACCACCGCCCGCGAGGTGCGGTTTTGGGCGGCCTCTAGCTTGCGGAGCTGTGCCTTATAGGCGATGCTGGGCTCACTGACCACCTGAAGCTCGCCCGCGTCCATGGTCGAGAGCACGCTGCTGCCGTTCTTGATGACTGGGATGCGGCTGGTGATGGCTTGCGAGGCCAGCCCAAGCAAGCGCCCGCCGCTCAGGGTGGCGCGCACCAGCTCCCACCCGCTCAGCGCCTCGCCGCTCATCCCGATTTGCGCGCCGAAGCCTTGCGCGGCCAAGCGCTGGGCATACGGTTCCAGCTCCTTCCACGGGTTGAAGGTCGGGTCGAGCTGGGTGCACATGCCGCTCAGGATGCTGACGGTGCGCCCGAGGTAGATGAAATCTTGCGGCAGGTAAAACGGCATCGACTTGATCAGGTCGCTGAACTCACCGGCGAGGTTGGCGGCGCGCTCATAGTCCATATCGCGAATCTCGGTCATCGACAAGCCCCACACCTCGTCGAAGGCGGCGCGGGCGGCCTCCTCGATGCGCTTGAGGTCGGCACCGGGCAAGATGAACCCGAGCTTGTTGTAGCTCTGGATCAGCTTGCGCGAGTCGCGGGCGATGATGGCGGTGAGCGTATCGACGATGCCGTCGGCAATCTCACGGGTCAGGGTGCCGGTCATGCCGAAATCGACGAAAATCAGGTAAAACGGCCTGCCGCCACCCGCTTTGACGTATTTCTGCACGTCATCGACCGGCAGGGGGTAGATGAACAGGTTGCCCGGGTGGGGGTCGGCGTGGAAGAAGAACGCCTCGAAAATCTGCTTGAGGTAGGTATCCATCAAGCGCTCGGCCACGGTCTTCCGGCTGATGCCAGCGGCCTCGAGCGCGGCGAAATCGCTGATTTTGATGCTGGTCACGTCTTCCATGGTCAGCACGGTGTCGGTGCTGTGGTCGGTGTAGACCTCGGGGATGTAGACGCCGTGGTCTTTGGCGAACATCTGCCCGAATTGGTGGGCGTTGTTGGCCTCGTTGAGATATGACAGCTCTTGCAAGACCACTTGGCCGAACTCGCGCACGAGGGCTGGGGTGTTGGCGCGGCGCTTGACGAACGCGAAGCGGTCGGCGACCGCGGCGATGATTTTCAGGGCGACGATGTCGGTGTAGCACACGTTGCGGATGCCCGGGCGCTGCACCTTGACCACCACGCGCTCACCACTTTGCAGCTTGGCGCGGTAGGCCTGCCCGAGGCTGGCCGCCCCGATCGGCTTTTCGTCGAACCACGCATAGCGTTGGTCGATTGCGCCGAGTTCACGCTCGACCAGCTTACGCATCCGGGGGAACGGCTCGGTCGGCACCTCGTCCTGAAGGCTTTCCAGCTCGCGGATGATGGACTCGGGCAGGGCATCGACGCGGGTGCTGATGAACTGCCCCAGCTTGATGAACAAGCCGGTGCGGGCGAGGGCGAAGCGCCGGAACTGGCGGGCGTAGCGCACCCACCGTTGTGGGTTGGTGCGCTCGACGTAGCCCGGGACGACCTTACGGGCGTAGATTTGCCAGAAGATGACGCGGATGAACAATTGCGCCGCCCAGACCAGCACATTGAGGAAGCGCCATTGCATGGCCAAGGAGCGCCCCCGTGGCACCGCGTCGATGTCGGCGGGCACGACCGACCCCGCCGTGACCGTCCGCCCCGCTTGGGGGGCGGGGGCGGTGGTCGGGGCGGCCTCGGGCTTGAGCTTGGCGGTTTCGGCGCGCTTCATGCCGTCGGTCATCGCGCCGCGCAGGCGGTCGGTCGCGCCGTAGATGCCCGTCACCATGCCGTCGGTGCTGGTGGCGGTGATTTTGTCGGGGGCGGGCAGAGGGTCAGCCTTGGGGCTGCTGCTGCTTCGCGGAGAAGCGGATGTGAAGGGTTGCGTCGATGAATTTTGCATCTGCGATCTCCAAGTCCCACAGGGCATAGGGGAGGACGATATTGCGGCGATAGGGCCCGACGCGCAGGGTCAGTTCATCGCGTGAGCGGTACAAGTCCATATCGCTTTTGTCTGCGAACGGCAGGGGGACGGCCAAGACGTACCCGCCATCCGGGTGTTTGTCGATGCGGTGGGTGCTGCCGTCGAACATGCGCTCGACCGGGCTGCGGTCGCCGTATAGGGCGTCGGCGAGGCGCATCAAGCGCTCGGTGCCGCTGACCTCGCCGCCGAACAACGGGGCGCGCAACACCGGCAACCCGCCGAACGCCTCCTCGACGAACGCGAGGTTTTCGCGTTGGTTGGCCTTCCACATGGTGAAATACGGGTCGGTCACGTCGTCGGGGATGATGCGGTTGCACAAGATGGCGTCGGTGGCGTAGCCATACAGGTTGAGGTAGGTGTAGGTGCGCTGGGTCTCTTTGATGACCATCTTCTCGGGGTTGACCACGAGGCGGATGCTCGAGCGGGCGGGGTCGGCCAGCAAATCGCGCACCTTGTCCAGCGTGTCGAACAAATCGCGCACCTGTTGCCAAGCGTCGTCGTCGGGGATGCTGTCCTTGCCACGCCCCATCAACCGCCCAATCGGGCGCAAGACCTTGCTGACGCCACGGGTTAGGCTGAGCACGCGCTCCAGCCACCAGCGCGTCACGTCGGGCAGGCTGAGCAAGCGCAAGGTCTCGGCGGTCGGCGCGGCGTCCACGATGATTACGTCGTAGAAGCCCTGCTGGACGTATTGGTTAATCCACAGCAGGTGCGCGCCTTCTTCGAGGCCGGGCAACATGGTGACTTCTTCGGCCACGATGTCCTCGACCCCGTTTTTGCTGAAGAGCGCCACCATGTATTTTTGGAAGCGACCCCAGTATTTTTCCATCGAATAGCGGGCATCGACCTCTTGCGCCCACAGGTTTTCCATCAATTGCACGGGCTCGGGGCCAATCTTCAGCTCCAACGAGTCGGCGAGGCTGTGCGCCGTATCGGTGCTGAGGACGATGGTTTTGAGCCCCATCTGGGCGCAACGCAGCGCGGTCGCTGCTGAAATACTGGTCTTGCCGACGCCGCCTTTGCCGGTATGGACGATGACGCGCATGGCGATTGTTCTCCTATTCACAAGCTGAATTGTACACCGCAAAAACGTTGAGATTGCGGTTTCTTTATGTACGTCTCAGGTGTGAATCGGGTTGTATCGCGCTTATTCGGCCTTCAATGCCAAGACCGGCGTCATGCGGGCGGCGCGTAGCGCGGGCAGCAAGCCCGACACCACCCCGACGGCGGTGGCCAACCCCATCGCGAACAGGGTCAGCTCGGGCGGGATGACCAGCAAATCGGCGGTGCGGAACAACTCGGGGTTGATGGGCAAGAACATCGCCCCGCCCGAGCCGTCACCGGCGGGCAGGTTGCGGATGGCGGTGTTGGCGAGGTTTTGTAAGAAATAGCTGAGCAGCACGCCCGCCGCCCCACCGCTAAACCCGACCATGCCGGCCTCGATCAAGAAGATGGTCATCACGTCGCGGTCGGTCGCCCCGATCGCTTTCATCAGGCCGATTTCTTTGGTGCGCTCCAAGATGGCCATGGTCATGGTGTTGGCCACCCCGAAGGCGGCCACCAGCAAGGCCACACTGCCCACCGCCCCCAACATCAGGCGCATGGTGCCGAAGAATTGGTTGAGCTGGTTCAAGAAATCGACCATGCCGCTCACCTCGTAGCCGAGGTCACGGATGGCCTCGGACACCTCGAGGGTGGTCTCGCGGCTGGTGGCGCGCACGGTGATATTGGCGAATTGGAAGGTTTCGGGGTCGAAGGCGTTGCCGCTGGTAAACTCGTTGTAGGCCAGCACATCGCGGATGGGCATCATGATGGCGTAGTCATACGACGGGTTGGGTGCCAGTACGCCAGCGATGTCGAGCTTGACCTTGCGCGATTGGGGGTTTTCGCCGCTGTATTGATACACGGTCAGGGTGATGGGGGTGTTGTACATATCGACCTCGACCGGCGTGTATTCCTCGGCATTGGGGTCGAAGAAGTTGGCACCGACCAATGAGCCGACCAGCACTTGCCCGGGCTCTAGGCTGACCGCGCCCTGCGCGGCCTCGAGGCCGAGATAGGGGATGAGCGACGGCTCGATGCCCTGAATGGAGCCGTAGCCGTAGAGCTTGCCCGCCACCAGCTCACCGCCACCCTCCATATACACGGTTGGGATGACCATCGCGACGTTGGGAATGGTGTAGAGGCGGCGCACCAGCGCGAGGTCGAGCCTCGGCACTTGGTCGAACGACAAATTGGGGTTGTAGGCCGGATAGACCTGCATTTCGGTGAGCGAGGCGTTTTGGCCGATGTCTTTCTCGGCGGCTTCTTGTAGCCCGACCGTGATGCTGATGAGCAAAATCACGGCTGCCGTGCCGACCAGCACCCCGCCCGCGGTCATGACGAGGCGGGCGCGGGCGCGCAGCAGATTGCCGATGGCGAGGGTGAGCAGTTCGTTCATGAGGGCGCCTCTGACAGGTTGCGCGCCGTGCGCGCCGTGCGTATCGACCAGTGTACCCCATCAGTATCCGCCCAGCCCAGACCGCGTGCTGGGCGGATGCTGGGTTACTGCCCGACGCTCAGGGTGTGGCTGGTGCGTCGGCTGTCGGTCGAGGTGATGCTGGTCAGCAAGGACGCCCCGAGCTGGCTTTGGGTGCGATGAAACCCGACTGTTTGAACCAGCACGAACACCGTGCCGGTGACGGCCAACACCGCGAACAGCACGACTTGGGCGAGGCTGACATTGCCCAAGGGCGGCTCTGGGAACTCGGTGGCAATGCCCAAATAGGTGGCCAACGCCCCGCCCGCGCCCATGAAATAATTGCCCACCAGCAACCACCACACGCCTTTGTAGGTGCGGGTGTCGGTGCGTAACCACTTCAGGGTTTGTAGCACGATCAGCATGGCGATGTAGACGAAGAACAGCGTGAACCCGACGTGCCACGCCCCAATCATCGGGGTGATGCCGGTCAGGTAGCTGAAGACCGGCACGAGGATGGGCACATACAGCAACCACAGCACCCAGCGGCGTTGATAGACGCGGCGGGCGGGCACCGGGAAGCGCAAGATGAAATCGATGGTCATGGCGAAGAAGGCCATATAGAAAATCTGCGCGAGGTCGATATTGATGTGCAGGGTGCCGGTGGCGGCCATCGCCAAGCCTTGCACCAGCATCAGACCCGCATAAAACTGCCCATTGGGCTCATCGCCCCAGCGGCGCAAGACCCATACCGCGCACCCAATCGCCAGCAGGGCGGGCACGGCCAATGACAGCCCTTCATAGATGAGCTGGGTGTTGCGGTCAAGCGTGACCGGCAAATCGAGGGTTTGGCCATCGCGCAACACCGGACGCCCGATGATGTCGCCCAGTTGCGGTTGCCAATTTTCGCCGTACACCGCCCGCTCGACCCCATTGATGGTGTAGGGCAGGTTGGCGTTGCGTCGGTC
>JALONY010000087.1 GCA_025454715.1 Anaerolineae bacterium | reverse complement strand
CTACGTGATTTTGGACGGGGCGAACCGGCATTATTGCTTTGCGGCGCTGGGCTGGCGCGATATTTTGGTGCAGGTGGCCGATTATGCCAGCCCGTGGCTACACCTCGGGGTGTGGAACCACGTCATCAGCCGGTGGCAGATGGCGACGTTCTTGATGCAATTGCGCGGTATCGAGGCGCTGGAGGTGGTCGAGGCGGCCACCGATGCACCGTTGGCGCGCTTGGCGGTGCCGGATGGGCGGGTGTTCAGCTTCCATACGACGGCGCGGGGGGTGCACGAGCGCAACGCGGTACTGCGCGAGGTCGTGCGGTTGTATCAGCGGCAGGCGTCGCTGAACCGTACTGCGCACGATGACCCCGCCCAAGCGTTCACCGATTACCCCGAGGCGACTGGCTTGATGCTGTTTCCGGCGTATGCACCTGCCGACATCATCGAGGCGGCGACGCTGAAGGCGTTCTTGCCGCCGGGCATCAGCCGCCACATCATCCAAGGGCGCGCCATCCGGCTGAATTACCCGATGTCGGCGGTGTTGGACGAAACGCTAACGTTGGGTGAGAAGAACGCGCTGTTGCGGCAATGGGTGCAACGGCGGTTTGCGAACCGGCAGGTTCGGTATTATGCTGAGGCGACTTACCAGTTTGACGAGTGAGTGAGGAGGGCGAGATGACCCTGACGACCCGTGAGGCGTTGCAACAGACTCGGTTGTTTTCGGATGGTGAGCGCTATGTGATGGTGAAATTGCCCGCGGCGGCCATCACGATGGCGGCGGGGGTGCTGGCCGAGGTCGGTAGCCCGTTCAGCACGTTGATTGTGGACAAAGACGAGGTGACCTTGATTGTGCCGGACGAGGCGGTCGAGGAGTTCGGCAAGCGGATGTTGGGCGCCGAGGTGAGCGAGTCGGGCTATCGGCTGATTACGTTCGACGTGGTGTTGCCGCCGACCTTGATCGGGTTCATGGCGGCCATCAGCGCGGCGTGTGCGCGGGCGGGGGTGAGCATCATCCCGCTGGGCGCGTTCAGCCGTGACCATATTTTGGTGCGCGAAGACCAGTTCGAGGCCGCGATGGGCGCGTTGAAGACGTTGATTGAGCAGGCGTAAAGCCGTTTTGATGAAGGTGGTGGTATCGTATGGAAATTCCGTTGTTCGATATGGGTGGCTCGCCGCAACCGCGTAGCCGTGTGAAAATCGAGTCGGTGGGGGTGACGCCGTACCCAGACCGTTTTCGGGTGTTCGTCGAGATTAAGGTGTCGCCGTTTTTGGAGCGCCCCAACCTGTTGCTGACCTTGCACGACGACGACGATACGCTGGTGAGCGAGCTGAACATCATCGAGACGATGCACAACGCGATGGAGTTCACCATGCACATCCGCAACAAGCCGGAACCGGCGGGTGCGTATGCGCTGACGGTCGAGCTGTTTTACGAGACGCGCAACCCGCCCCAGCAGACCGAGGTGGTCGGGTTCTTGATACCGCCCTATGACCCTGCCGAGGACTGGCAGGAGACGTATGACGACGAGCCAGCGGGCGACTCGCAAACGGGCGCGCCGGAGGCTGGCGCGGGCGAATGAGGCGCGTTTGGCTGACCCCCGAGGCCGCCGAGTCCATCGCACGGCACGCAAAAGCGGCCTTTCCGCACGAGTGTTGCGGGGTGTTGCTGGGAGACGCGGCGGGTGATGTGCGCGAGGTCGTCGCGGTCGAGAACGTCAGCCCGACGCCCGAGACGGCGTTCGTGATGGACGCGGCGGGGCTGGCGCGGGTGTTGGGCGGCCTCGGGCGGCGTGGGCAGGTGTTGGTCGGGTTTTATCATTCGCACCCGCGCACGCCCGCCATCCCGTCGGGGCGCGACATCGCCGAGGCGCACTACCCCGACGCGGTGCAGGTGATCGTGAGCTTGCGCGGCCAAGCGCCGGAGGTGATGGCGTGGCGGATTGCGGCTGGCGCAGTCGAGCGGGTGCCGCTGTTGATTCAGGCCAGCCGCCCCGAGGATGACCGCCAGACCGAGCCCGACCGATTGACCCGCCAGCAGCGCATCGTGACGGTGTTGGGCGGGGTGGTGGCGGCGTTGTTGGTGATTGGGGTGGCGCTGTCGTTGTTGCCCCCGCCGCCGGTGATACAGTAGGCCGAAAGGGCGTGGCGATGACGGTTTGGGCGTGGGTGTTTGCGGTCGTTTATGGCGTCGTGATTGGCGCGGTGGTCAATGCGCTGGCGGACGAGTTGCCGTTTCGGCGACGCCCGAAATGGCCGCGTTACCCCGATTTCGAGCGGCGGCGTGGCTTGGCGATGTCGGGGATTTTGGCGTTTGTGCTGGGCAAGCGCACGTCATCGGCGGGCAACGCGCTGGATTGGCGGCACCCGCTGACCGAGGTCTTGGCGGTCGTGTTGACCGTCTTGACGCTGAACGCGGCGCAGCAGTACGGCGTGCCGTTGGCGCAGGTGGTGTTTTGGCTGATTTACGTGGCGTTTTTTACGCTTGTCGTCGTGATTGACGTGGAGCATCACCTGATTTTGTACGTGGTTATTGCGCCGTTTTTGGCGGTGGCGCTGGCCGACGCGCTCCTGACCGGTCGCTTCCCCGATGTCTTGGTCGAGTCGGTGATTGGCGGGGTGGTGGGGTATGTGGTGTTTTTCGCCCTGTTCAACGGCGGCGCGCTGTTTGCGTATGTGATTGGCAAATTGCGCGGCCAGCCGTTGAACGAGGTGGCGTTTGGGTATGGCGATGTGATGTTGGCCGGCGTGGTCGGCCTGATTTTGGGCTGGAAGGCCTTCTTGTTCGCGATGGTGGCCACGATTTTGTTGGGCGCGCTGGGCGCGTTGATGTTTATCGTGTACCAGCGGGTGTTTCGCGGGGGGTATAGCGCCTTCGCCGCGTTGCCGTATGGCCCGTATATCGTGGCGGGGGCTATGCTGGTGATGCTGTACCCACGAGAGACGATTGGGTTGCTCGTTCCCGCTGCGTCTGGCGCTCTATGATGCCTGCGCCCAGCACGCGGTCACCGTCGTACATGACCGCGCCTTGCCCGGGGGTGATGTCGCGCAGGGGGGTCTCGAACTGGATATGCACACGGTCTGCGGACAGCGGCGTGACCCATGCCTCGGCAGGGGCGGCCTTGTAGCGAATCTTGACTTGGGCGCGGATAGGCTCGGTCGGGGCGCTGCCGTCAATCCACGACACGCGATGGGCGGTCAGGTCGTCGCTGCCGAGTTGCTCGCGGGGGCCGACGATCAGGGCGTTGCGGGTCGGGTCGGAGTCGAGGACGAACAACGGGATGGCGCTCTGGACGTTCAAGCCCTTGCGCTGGCCGACGGTGTAATTGGCGAGGCCGGTATGCTCACCGACGACCGTGCCATCGACCAACACGATCGGCCCGGTCGTCAGGGCTTCTGGGGCGTATTCGCGCAGGAAGCGGCGATAATCGCCATCGCCCAAGAAGCACAGGTCTTGGCTGTCGGCCTTGCTGGCGGTGGGCAAGCCGAAACGGGCGGCGATATCGCGCACCTGCGGTTTGGGGTAGTTGCCGATGGGGAACAGGGTGTGCGCGAGGTGCTCTTGGGTCAGGACGCTGAGCACGTAGCTCTGGTCTTTGGCGTCGTCCAAGCCCTTGCGGAGCTGGTAGGCACCGTCGGGCGATTGGGTGATGCGGGCGTAATGGCCGGTGGCCAAGTAGTCGGCGTCAAGGGCGCGGGCGTTCTCGTAGAGCCACGTAAAGCGGATGTGGCGGTTGCACTCGATGCACGGGTTGGGCGTGAGCGCCTTGCGGTGCATGTCGAGGAAATACTCGACGATGTAGGCGCGGAACACGTCCTTGGTATCCAGCACGTAAAACGGGATGCCGAGCTTGTCGGCGATGCGGCGGGCGTCGTCCAGTTGTTCGGGGGTGCAGCAACGGTTGTGGGTGCTGCACGACGAGTCGAACGTGTCTTCTGCCCAGAGCTTCATCATCATGCCGATGACTTCGTAGCCCTGCTCGACCAGCAGGGCGGCGGAAACGGAGCTATCTACGCCGCCGCTCATGGCGACGACGACGCGCTTGTTGGGGGTGGTCATCTCAACCTCATACACTAAACAGCTTGGCGAGGGCGCGCAATTTCTCGACGGAGTGGCGCACGGCCTCGACCGTATAGGCGATTTCTTCGGGGGTGGTGTGCAGCCCGACCGTGAGGCGCAGGCTGCCGATGGCCAGTTCGGGCGGGTAGCCCATCGCCAGCAGAACCCCAGACGGCTCTGGGTTGCCGGTCTTACATGCCGAGCCGCCACTCCCCGCGATTCCGCGCATGTCGAGGTGCATCAGCAACTTGCTGCTATCGACATGGGCGAACACGAACGAGGCGTGTGAGGGCAGGCGGTCGGTGGGGTGGCCGGTCAGATAAGCGTCGGGGACGTGGGTCAGGATGCCGTCGATGAGCTGGTCACGCAGGGCGCGGTAGTGGGCGGTGCGGGCGTCGCGCTCTTCCTCGGCGATTTGGAGGGCTTTGGCCATGCCGACGATGAACGGGGTGTTGTGCGTCCCTGCGCGCCGCCCACGCTCATGCGAGCCACCGCTTTGGGCGGGGGTGAGGTCGATGCCATCGCGGACGTACAGCGCGCCGACGCCCTTGGGGCCATAAAACTTGTGCGCCGAGAGCGACATCAGGTCAACGCCGAGCTGGGTGACATCGAGGGGGAGCTGGCCAGCGGCTTGCACCGCATCGGTGTGGAAGACCGCGCCACGGGCGTGGGCTTGGGCGGCCAATTGCGCCAGCGGGGCGAGGGTGCCGACCTCGTTGTTGGCGTAAATCACGCTGACGACGCTGGTTTGGTCGGTCAGGTGGTTGGCGAGGTCTTCAGGGTCGATGCTGGCGTCCTTGCCGACCGGCAGGAAGGTCGATTGGAAGCCTTGTAGGCCGCTCATCTGCTTGACGGTGACCGAGACGGCGCTGTGCTCGACCGGCGTGGTGATGAGGTGGTTGCCCTTGCCGTGGGCGCGCATCAGCCAGCCTGCGCCGCGGATGGCGAGGTTGTCGGATTCACTGCCGCCGCTGGTGAAGATAATCTCGTTGGGGTGGCAACGCAGGACGGCGGCGATGTGCTCGCGGGCTTTTTCGATGGCCATCTCGGCTTTTCGCCCGAAGCCGTGCGACGAGGACGAGTTGCCATAGACCTCGCTGAAGTAGGGGGTCATGGCCTCGACGACGCGAGGGTCGCAGGGGGTGGAGGCGGAATGGTCGAGATAGACGGTGCGCGGCGCAGGCATGACAAAGTTCCTCTTAGGCGGGTTATTTTAGTCCTGTCCTTTGATTGTAACCCCGAAAAAGCGGCATGTCAGGGCAATTTATCCAATAGCGCGGGTCGGGGGTTTGCGGTAGAGTCGGCGCGTTAAAGCGTCACAACAGACGAGGGACAAACACATCATGGCAACGATTTCCTCCATTCATGGCCGCGAAGTCCTCGACTCCCGCGGGAACCCGACCGTTGAAGTCGAAGTGCGCCTGAGCGATGGCGCGTTGGGGCGCGCTATCGTGCCCAGCGGCGCATCGACCGGTGAGCACGAGGCGCTGGAACTGCGCGACGGCGACGCCAAGCGCTATGGCGGCAAGGGCGTCTTGAAGGCGGTCGCGGCGGTCAATGGGGCGTTGGCGGGGGCGCTGGTAGGCGCGAACCCGTTCAACCAAGTGGCGGTTGACCAGACGATGCTGGCGTTGGACGGCACACCGACCAAGAGCGTGCTGGGCGCGAACGCGATTTTGGGCGTGTCGATGGCGGTGGCGCACGCGGCGGCGGCCAGCCGTGATTTGCCGTTGTACGCCTATTTGGGCGGGGTGCACGCGCACGTTTTGCCGGTGCCGATGATGAACATCATGAACGGTGGCAAGCACGCCATCGGCAGCACCGACTTCCAAGAGTTCATGGTGATGCCGGTGGGCGCTGGCTCGTTCCGCGAGGCGTTGCAGATGGGCGTGGAGATTTATCACGCGCTCAAGAAGGTGCTGCACAAGAAGGGCATGGCCACCACGGTCGGCGACGAGGGCGGCTTCGCGCCCAGCCTCGGCAGCAACCAAGCGGCGCTCGACGTGATTATGGAAGCGATTGCGGCGGCGGGCTACAAGGCGGGTGAGCAGGTCTTCATCGCGCTCGACCCGGCCACCTCGGAAATTTATAAGGACGGCAAGTATCACCTCGACATCGAGGGCAAGGTGCTGAGCGGTGAGGAGATGGTCGAGTTCTGGGCGGATTGGGCGGCGCGTTACCCGATCATCTCGCTCGAGGACGGCTTGGCCGAGAACGACTGGGCGAACTGGTCGCGCTTGGTGGCGCGCATCGGCGATAAGGTGCAAATCGTCGGTGACGACCTGTTGGTGACCAATGTCGAGAAGGTGAAGCGCGCCATCAAGGAAAAGGCGGCCAACTCGCTGTTGTTCAAGGTCAACCAGATTGGCTCGCTGACCGAGGCGTTGGCGGCGGCGCAGCTGAGCCAGCGGCACGGCATGACGGTGGTCAGCAGCCACCGCAGCGGCGAGACCGAGGACAGCACGATTGCCGACCTCGCCGTGGCGATGAACGCGGGGCAAATCAAGACCGGTGCGCCCGCCCGTACCGACCGCGTGGCCAAGTACAACCAATTGCTGCGCATCGAGGAGCAACTGGGCAGTGCGGCCAAGTATGCCGGTCGGGCGGCCTTCCCCAACCTCGGGATGGCGCTGGACTAAGCGGGTTTTGAGCGCCGCATTGACGAGATGCGGCGCTTTCGGTTACAATTTGCCTCATGCCCTCGTAGCTCAGCGGATAGAGCAATTGCCTTCTAAGCAAGAGGTCGTAGGTTCGATCCCTACCGGGGG
>JALONY010000086.1 GCA_025454715.1 Anaerolineae bacterium | reverse complement strand
ATAGGCCAAGACCATCGGCGGTAGCGCGAGGTCAAGCCGCTTGACCGGCAACATCTCGTCTTTGCCGTCGTGCATGTAGCCAATCACGTCGGCGCGGGGGTACAGGTTGCTACGCTTGGTGACGAACTCCCACGCGGCCTCGCCGTTCATGAAGTCGCCGTACTCCAGCGCAATCAGGGCGGGCACGATGGCCAAGAACGGCTTGCCGAGGAAGCGCGCCCCATAGCGCAACACCAGCGCCCCGGAGTGGGCGGTCTCGGCGTCTGGGTGGGGGTGAGCGGCCAGCACGTGCGCCGCCCCGACACGCAACACGGTTGCCGTGCTCAGGGCGTCACCGACCGGCACGCGAGGGGGGATGCGCTCAGGGCGTCACCGACCGGCACGCGAGGGGGGATGCGGCTGGCCATCGCGGGGCGGCTTAGTGGTGCGCGCCGTGCCCGTGCGAGGCCTCGGGCTTGGCGTGGCCGTGGGCATCGTGGGCGTCGTCGGCGTGCTCATCGGCGGCGTGGGCGTGGCCGTGGCCACCGTCCAGCGGCTTGTTGATGTCGTCGAAATGGGTGAACGGGCGCTCGATGGCCACCCATGCCACCCCGCCACCAATCAAGGCCAGCGCGCCGATGATGAACCACAGGCCGACGTTGCCGCCGGTAATCACCCCGACGCCACCCGCGACGATCATCAAGGTCATGCCGCTGCCGGCCAACACCGCCAACCCGAGGGTGACCGGAGTCAGGCCGATGTCGTGCGAAATTCCGGGGTTTTCTTCTTCGTGATGTGCCACGGTGATGCTTCCTTTGTTGGGTTAGAGCGGGTCAGGCCGAAAAATGGGCGTCTGTTTGTGGGGGTGTCCTTACCTCTGCTTCGCTTCGCTCAGCTTTCCCTCTCCATACGATGGAGAGGGGATTGAGGGGTGAGGATAACCTACAAAACGGACAAACCCTAAAATCATGTCTTGATTCTGCCCTATCGGGGGCGTGGGCGTCAAGTCGGGTTCGTGGCGGCCTCGGCCAATTGCCCGCGAAATTGGGTCTCGTACAGGTTGGCGTACAGGCCGCCATGCGCCAGTAGCTCGGGGTGGGTGCCGCGCTCGACGATTTGGCCTCTGTCCATCACCAAAATTTGGTCAGCGCTCAGGATGGTGCTCAGGCGGTGGGCAATCACGATGCTGGTGCGCCCGCGCATGACCGTCTTGAGGGCGGCCTGAATCAACGCCTCGGATTGGCTGTCGAGGCTGCTGGTGGCCTCGTCCAAGACCAAGATGCGCGGGTCTTTCAAAATCACCCGCGCCAGCGCGATGCGTTGCTTTTCGCCACCGCTCAGGCGGTAGCCGCGCTCACCGGCCACGGTGTCGTAGCCGTTGGGCAAGCCCATGATGAAGTCGTGGATGTTGGCGGCTTGGGCGGCGGCGATCATCTCGGCCTCGGTCGCGGTCGGGCGGGCGTACAGCAGGTTGTTGCGTAGGCTGTCGTGAAATAGGTAGGTCTCTTGTGTGACCATGCCGACCGCGCCGGACAACGTGCCCAGCGTCAGGTCGCGCAGGTCGTGACCGTCCAGCGTGATGCGCCCATCGGTCGGGTCGTACAGGCGCGGGATGAGGTAGGTCAGGGTGGTCTTGCCTGCCCCGCTCGGGCCAACCAACGCGACCAATTGCCCCGCCGCGATGTCGAACGACAGGCCGCGCAGGGCGGTCTCGCGGGCTTGGGTGTGGGCGGTGCCGGTCACGTTGACGGCTTTATCGCCCGAGGCGGTGTATTGGTCTTCATCCCACACTCGCTCGGACTCTTGCAGCCCGCCCGCTTGGTCGCTATAACGGAAGCTGACGCCCTCGAATCGCACATCGCCGCGCACCGCGTCGAGGGTGCGGGCGGTCGGCTTCTCGGCGATTTCGACCGGCAAATCCAGCACCTCGAACACGCGCTCGAAGCTGACCATCGACGTGGCGAAATCGACCGGCGCGTTGGTCAGGGCTTGCAAGGGGCCATAGAGCTGGGTCAGGTAGGTGCCGAAGGCCACGATCGTCCCGACCGTGAACACGCCGCTCAGCACGAAATGGCCGCCCAGCCAATACACCAGCGCCGTCCCAACCGCGCTAATCAGGCCAATCACGACGAACATGCCCGCGCCGATGACGGCACGCTTGACGCCGCTCTCGGCCACTTTGTGGGCGCGCTCGCGGAAGCGCGTCACCTCGTTGTCGGCGCGCCCGAACAATTTGACCAGCAACGCGCCGCTGATGTTGAGCGTCTCGCTCATCATCACGTTCATCTGGGCGTTGACGGTCATCTGCTCGCGGGCGAGGGCGCGCAACCGCCCCCCGACGCGGCGCGCCACCAACACGAAAAACGGCACGACCAGCACGCCCAACACCGTCAAGCGCCATTCCATCGCCAGCAGCACCGCCAATGTCGCGGCCACGGTAATCAGGTTGGTGATGATTTCGACGATGGTGCTGTTGACGGCGCGCTGGGCGTCAATCACGTCGTCGTTGAGGCGGGTGGTCAATTCGCCGGATTTGGTCTGGGTGAAAAATCGCAGCGATTGCTTTTGCATGTGGTCGTACATCGCCACGCGCAGGTCATAAATCACGCCCTCGCCAATGGCGGCGTTCAGGCGGCGCTGACCGACCCGAATCACCCCGCTGATGACCGGGATGGCCACCAGCCCGAGCGCCAGCAGGTTGAGGCGTTGGGTGTCGGCGTTGGGGATGGCGTTGTCGATCAGGTCACGGAAGATTTGCGGGGTGAGCAGGCCGAGGCCGGTCGTCAGGCTGATGGTGACCAGCAATAGGCCGATGCGCCCCCAGTACGGGCGGGCGTAGGCCATCACGCGCTGAATCAGCGGCCATGTCAGTTTTTTCTTGTCGTTGTCGCTGCCGTCGATGAAGTGACGCCAGCCGCCGGTGTGCCACATGAGAGGGGATGTCCTTGTCGTGGGGAGGGGAAAGAAGTTTAAACAGGGTATCACATCAGTATACCGCCGGTTAAACTTGCGCGCCCCGCCCGTGTGGGTGGGTGCGTCCCCACCAAACGCTGACACAGCGCTTAGGTTGGGCGGGGCAAAAGTGCGTTACACTGTCTATCACGAAACAGTGACGTTCATTTTTGGGTGCTGCCATGTCGATGTGGATCATGAACCGTGCCAAGCGCTTCGTTTGGTTGATTGCCGTCTTGGTGCTGGGCTATGCTGCCGGCTGGTCGGCCAATGAGGGCGCCGTGGCGCAAAACCCGCCCCGCCTCAACGAAATCGAGAAGGCCATCTCGACCCTATATGTGGACGCCAGCCCGTCGGTCGTCTCCATCAGCGTGGTAGACCCGTTTTTCGGGGAAGTCAGCGGCGGCAGTGGCTTCGTGGTCGATACCGCCGGGCACATCCTGACCAACGCCCACGTCATCGACCTCGAGGACGCGCCCGATGCCGACATCGAGGTCAGCTTCTTCGACGGCACACGGGTGCGCGGTGAAATCATCGGCACGGACGTGGACAGCGACCTCGCGGTGGTGCGGGTCGAGTTGTCGCCCGAGAAGCTCAAGCCGGTCACGTTCGCCGATTCCGATAACCTGTTCATCGGTCAGACGGCGCTGGCCATCGGCAGCCCGTTCGGGCAAAAATGGACGTTGACCTCCGGCATCATCAGCGCGCTCGACCGCACCATCAGCGGCCTCGGGGCGTTCCAGATTGGCGCGGTCATCCAGACCGACGCGCCCATCAACCCGGGCAACAGCGGCGGCCCCCTGCTCAACCTCGCCGGTGAGGTGATTGGCGTCAACGCGCAAATCATCAGCGAAGACCGCGCCAATTCCGGCGTCGGGTTCGCCATCCCGGCCAACCTCGCGGTGCGCGTGCTCAACGACCTGCGCGCCGATGGGCAGGTGCAATATGCCTACTTGGGCGTCCGCAACGTCGATAACCTGTCGTTGCGCTCGCTAGAGCGCTTGGGCTTGCCCAACAACGTGCAAGGGGTGGTGGTCGGATCGGTCACCGGCCCCGCGCAGACCGCCGGGCTACGCACCAACGACGTGATTACCGCCATCGACTCGCAACCCATCAGCAGCTTGGGTACACTGCTGGCCTACTTGGCCATCAACACGCGCCCCGGGCAAACCATCGTCGTGACGGTGCTCCGCAATGGCCAAGCGATTGATTTGACCGTGCAATTGGGCAACCGCTGACCGAGGCCTATGGATATCTTGCTCGCCACCCGCAACGCTGGAAAGCGGGTCGAACTGTTGGAATTGTTGGGCGATTTGCCCGTGCGGATTTTGATTGCCGAAGAAGTCGGGCTGAGCGCCATGGACGTGGCCGAGGACTCCGGCACGGTGGCGGGCAACGCCGCGCTCAAGGCGCACGCCTATGCGCGTGCCTCGGGCTTGTGGACGTTGGCGGACGACACTGGCTTGTTCGTCGCGGCGCTGGACGGCGCGCCCGGGGTCGATGCGGCCTATTATGGCGGCCCCGACAAACTGCTGGCCGCCCTGCATGATGTGCCTGCGCCGCGCACCGCCTATTTCGAGTGCGTGATTGTGCTGTGTAGCCCCGACGGCGAGGCCGAATATCACGCCGTGGGGGTGTGCGACGGGGTGATTACGACCGAGCGGCGCGGCGCGGGTGGGTTCGGCTATGACTCCGTCTTCTTGCCCGATGGCCATGACCAGACCTTCGCTGAGATGCCCCATAGCGCCAAAAACCCAATCAGCCACCGTGGGCGGGCGGTCGAGGCCATCTTGCCGGTGCTGCGCGCCGTGGTGGCTCAGGGCTGACCGCCGCGCCTGCAAAAGGCGGGCATTTTTGCCTGTTTCAAAGCCGTTACCTCGGCAAGTTAGCCCAATGGTCGTGGGTTAATCTCTTTCTCATTCTCTGCTAAGACGGTATACTATGCCTTAAGCCAAAGTTTAGCGCATGTCGTCCAGCCCGCAGTGGCTGGCGCGAGGGTTTGTGTATCGTGACCGAGAATTTTACCGAAGAAGCGTTCGTTGTCCGCAGGACGGTGACTCTGCTCATCGCCGCGCCAGAGCAGTCGCGCCGTCAGTTCAGCGCGGTTTTTAGCGATAGTGGGTACTTCATCCTCGAGGCCGATAGCGAGGCCGAGGTGTTGCGGCTGGCGCAGTCGGCGCGCCCCGACCTGATTTTGATGGCCAACACCCCGCCGCGCTTCGACGCGACCGCCATCTGCTTGCAATTGCAAACCGACCGCCACGCCCGCAACGTGCCGGTGGTGGTCTTGATCGAGAACGACGACGAGTCGCTCATCAACCGCGCCCTGCAAAGCGGTGCCAGCGATTACATCAGCTACCCCATCCGCGCCAACGTGTTGCGCCAGCGGGTGCGCTTCTTGTTGCGGATGCACACCATGCAGGTCGATTTGCAAGAGAAGGAGCAACGCTACCGCATCATCTCGACCAGCATCTCCGATTACGCTTATGCGTTTCGGGTGCGCGAGGACGGCACCGCCGTGCGCGAGTGGTATACCAGCGCGTTCGAGAAAATCACCGGCTATGCCGACTCCGAGCTGGGGGAGACCGGCTGGGAGCGGCTCATCCACCCCGAAGACCGCGAAATCGTGGTGCGGCGCTTCCAACGCCTGTTGCGCGGCCAAAAGGACGTGAGCGAGTTTCGCATCATCACCAAGAGCGGCGAGGTGCGCTGGCTGAGCGACACCGGCCAACCCATCTGGGATGACGAGCGCCGCCGTGTGACGTGGATTTATGGCGCGGCGCAAGACATCACCGAGCGCAAGCGCGCCGAGGAGGTGATGCGCCAGCAGACGGTGCAGCTTCAGGCGCGCAACGAGGAACTCGACGCCTTCGCCCACACGGTGGCGCACAACCTGAAGAACTCGATTGCCTCGATGATGATGCCCGCCAGCGTGGCGCTCAAGTATTATGACAAGATGGACGGCGACCAACTGCGCGAGCTGTTGGCCGGCATCGTCGAGAGCGGTTACAAGGCGCGGGCGGTGATTGAGGCGATTTTGCTGTTGGCGGGCGTCAACCGCCAATCGACCGTCGAATTGGGCGAGGTCGATATGCACGAGGTGATTTTGGGGGCGCAAAACCGCCTGCACAGCCTGATTGCCGAGACGCAAGCCAAAATCGTCATGCCCGAGTATTTGCCGACGGCGGTGGGGTATGCGCCGTGGGTCGAGGAGATTTGGGCGAACTATCTCTCGAACGCCTTGAAATATGGCGGCACGCCGCCGGTGGTATCGTTCGGTGGTGAGGTGCAGCCCGCGGGCGGGATGGTGCGCTTCTGGGTGCGCGACAACGGGGCGGGCATTGCCAAGGCCGACCAAGCGGCGCTGTTTACGCCGTTTACGCGCTTGTCGCAGGCCAAAATCGAGGGGCACGGCTTGGGCTTGTCGGTGGTGCAGCGCATCGTCCAAAAATTGGGCGGGCAGGTCGGGGTCGAGTCAGCGGCGGGGGTGGGCAGCACGTTCTGGTTCACGTTGCCTGCGGCGCTGGCGGGTTTGCGGTGAGGGTCTAGGAGGTGAAGGATGTCGAGTCGGGTTGAAATTGCGTTGGATATCCCAGACGAACTCATCGTTCGTTTGGAAGCGGAGCGTCGTCGCTTGAATTTGCCGATGGACGCGCTGATTATCGAAGTTGTGCGGACTTATCTGTCTGACTTGGAAGATGAGACCCCAGATGCCGAGGTGATGGATGGGCTGAAGCAGAGCGTGATGCAGGCGCTTCGCGGCGAGGTCGTCCCTGCGTTAGAGGTGTTAGACGCTTTGGAACGCGACGACGTGAATGCCTAAAACCCGTGTCTTTTTATCCGCCTATTTCATCGACGCGCTCAAACGGTTACGCAAGAAATACCCTGCTGTAGTGACAGAGGTGAAGTCACTTGTTTTGCGTCTCGAGTCAGGTGATTTTGAGGGTGATAAAATTCAAGGCATTGGGTTTGATGCCTACAAGGTTCGTCTACCCAATCCTTCGGCCAATCGAGGTAAACGCGGAGGTTTTCGCGTCATTTACTTTGTACGAATGTCTGATCAAGTCATTTTACTGATTGTGTATTCGAAATCAGAACGCACCGACGTGAGCTTGACCGCCGTTCGTCAGCTTATCCAAGATGCCATCGATGAATTCTCGGAGCCTTAAACCCCATGTGCCAGAAGCCCTCTACCGCGATGAATTCCCCATCCTGAGCACCTGCACCTATTTCGTCAGCCATTCGCTGGGCGCGATGCCGCGTGGCGTGTATGACTACTTGCGCGCTTATGCCGATATGTGGGCGACCCGTGGGGTGCGCTTCTGGGTGCGCGACAACGGGGCGGGCATTGCCAAGGCCGACCAAGCAGCGCTGTTCACGCCGTTTACGCGCTTGTCGCAGGCCAAAATCGAGGGGCATGGTTTGGGCTTGTCGGTGGTGCAGCGCATCGTCCAGAAATTGGGCGGGCAGGTTGGGGTCGAATCAGCGGCGGGGGAGGGCAGCACGTTCTGGTTTACGCTGCCTGCGGCGCTGGCGGGTTTGCGGTGAGGGGATCCAATAAACATGTGGGGTGGCGGCCTATTGGGAAGTGATATGTTCGTTGGTGGTTATCTCTATACCCCGTCTGTTTCCCAGTCTTGAAGCTTTAGACCTTCGATGCGGCCAAATTCACGGGTG
>JALONY010000085.1 GCA_025454715.1 Anaerolineae bacterium | reverse complement strand
CGGCGCGCCTCGGGCTCGAGGGCGGCCAATTGCTTGAGGCGGTGGCGTGGGGCGACGATGCCATCGACCGAACCGCCGCCAAGCGCCCCGTACATGCGGTCATTGGTCACGAAGGTCTCGATGCTGCCGGTGAAGCCGGTGCGGGCTGCCCAGTCGCGCAGGGCGACCTCGGACGGGGTGCCGAGTACGACGCCGAGGCGACGTCCGGCGAGGTCTGCGAGGGTTTGGGCGGGGTCGTCGGAGCGCACCATGACGGCCTCGGCGCTTTGGTAGTAGGTTTGGCTGAACTCGACCTCGTCGGTCAGGTCGCGGCGATGCACCATGGCGGCCAGCAGCAGATCGACCTCGCTGTTGTTGAGCATCTCGAGGGCGGTTTGGCGGGTGACTTGGCGGAGGCGTAGCTCGACGCCCCAGACCTCGGCCATGGCGCGGGCGAGGTCGGCGTCATAGCCGCGTACCTCACCGCGCTCGGTGAATTGCCCGAAGGCGGGCTCGGTGTAGAGCACGCCGATACGCACCCGTCCGGTTTCGAGGATGCGGGCGAGGCCACTTTGGGATAGGGCGGCCTCGGTCTGGGCGCTGGTGTCGTAGGGGACGGGCGTGGGGGGGACGAGGGTGGGCGCGGCATTTTGGGCGCTGGCGGGCTGTAGGAGGAGCGACAGCAGGACGGCGCACAACCACAAGACGCGGGGCATGGCGTTAAGCCTCCTCTTCATACAAACGGTTTTGGCGGATGTAGGTTAGGACGGGCTCGGTGACGAGGTATTTGACGCTTTCGCCGTGGCGTAGCCGCCGGACGACATCGGTCGAGGAAATCTCGACCAAGGGCGATTTGAGCATGATGACATTGCGGGCGAGACCCGGAAGGGCGTGCTCGTGCTGGTCGGCGCGGAGCTCGCCCTTGACGCCGAGGCGGCGCATGACGGCGACTTTGATGCGGCCATCGGTAAACAAGCCATCGGCGCGGCGCCAATTGGGCAGGTCACGGAACATGTCCTCGCCCATGATGAAGGTGAAATCGGCGTTGGGGTACTGAGCGCGCAAGATTTCGACCGTGTCGATGGTGTAGTGTGGCCCCGGGCGGTCGAGATCGACACGGCACAGCTCGAAATGCGGGTTATCGCCGATGGCGATTTGCGTCATGGTGGCGCGGTGCTGGTCGGAGGTGCGGGTGTGGTCTTTGTGCGGCGGTGTGCCTGCCGGGATGTAAAAAATGCGGTCGAGGTGGAGTTCTTCTCGCCCGTGTTCGCCCAAGATGAGGTGTGCGATGTGCGGGGGGTCGAAGGTGCCACCCACCAGCCCGATTTTTTCGGTCAATCCGACCACTCCAGTTCATAGTTGCCGATATACACGGTGTCGCCGACGCGCACGCCGTGTTCTTCCAACGCTTTGGAGACCCCGAGGACTTCGAGGATGTTTTGGAAGCGGAGAATGGCTTCTTCGTTGTCCCAGTGGGTCATCTGGGCGGCGCGCTCGATGCGGTGGCCTTTGACGTGATAAGCGCCGTCTTGGTCACGGGTGATTTCGAACGGCACGGCGTCATCGACCTCGGGCTGCAAGACCTCGCGCCGGACGGTATGCACGTCGATGGTCTTGGGCAGTTTGGAGACGATTTCGAGCACTTGGTTAATCAGGGCGCGCACGTTGTCTTGGGTGGCGGCGCTGATGGGAAAGGCGGTGACGCCTTGGGCTTGGAGGGCGGCTTGGATGTCTGGCCAGCGGGTTTGGGCGTCGGGCAAGTCCATCTTGTTGAAGGCGACGACTTGCGGGCGCTGGGCGAGTCGGTCGTCGTATAAGGCCAGCTCGGTGTTGATTTGGCTGTAGTCGGCCAACGGGTTTTCGGATGAGCCATCGATGACGTGGACGAGGGCGCGGGTGCGTTGGACGTGGCGCAAGAACTCGTGCCCGAGGCCGATTCCTTCATGTGCGCCCTCGATGAGCCCCGGGATGTCGGCAAAGACGAGGTCGGTATCGTCATAGCGGACGACGCCGAGCTGAGGGGTGAGGGTGGTGAAGGGGTAAGGGGCAATCTTGGGCTTGGCGTTGCTGATGACCGACAACAGGGTCGATTTGCCGGCGTTGGGCACGCCGACGATGCCGACATCGGCAATCAGCTTGAGCTCCAAGACCACCCAGCGCTCTTGGCCGGGCTCCCCGCGCTCGGCATAGCGGGGGGTTTGGTTGCGGCTGTTGGCGAAGTGTTGGTTGCCGCGCCCGCCGCGCCCACCCTTGAGCAAGATGAGGTGTTGGTCTAGCTCGACCATATCGGCCAAGACCGCGCCGGTCTCGGCATCTTTGATGACGGTGCCAGCGGGGACGGGGATGATGATGTCCTCGCCGGAGCGACCGGTTTTCTCGGTCGTGCCGCCTTTGTCGCCGTGGTCGGCCTTGTAGTGGATTTTGTTTTGGAAGGCAGAGAGGGTGTTGGTCTTGGGGTTGACGACAAAGATAATGTCGCCGCCTTTGCCACCGTCGCCACCGGCGGGGCCGCCTTGCGGCATGAACTTTTCGCGCCGGAAGGAGACGTTGCCGTCGCCGCCGTTGCCGCTGCGGAGGTAGATTTTGACTTCATCGAGGAACATGGGTGTATCACGCTCGTGCTGGTTGCTTGGCACGGTATTGTAGCGGTATGGCGTTGGGGCGGATAGTGTGGAATGGGTGTCGGGCGGAATCGTGCACCCCGCGCTGGGGAACGCGGGGTGCAGAGGACGGTTATAGCTCGACGAAATACGAGGCGGCGGCTTGGTCGATCAGCTCGGGGGTCAGCTCGGGCGGGCGTTGCTGATAGTTGGCGATATCGACCAATTGCGAGAGGATGTCGCGGGGGTGCACCATACGCAGGTCGCGGCCTTTGGCGATGTACCATTTCTTGACCAGATAGGCCAGCGCTTGGTCGTCGTAGGGCACGCGCATGATTTTGCACATGATTTTGAAGATGTCGCGGAACTGCTCGAGGGTGGGGTTGCCGACCTCGATTTTGTGGCGGATGCGGCGCAAGAACGCCTCGTCTACGAGGTCTTTGGGGTCGAGGTTGGTCGAGAAGACGATCAACACGTTGAACGGGATTTCGATTTTGCGCCCGTTGTTGAGCGTGAGGAAGTCTACGCGCTTTTCGAGGGGGACGATCCAGCGGTTGAGCAAATCGACGGCGCGGACTTGTTGGCGGCCAAAGTCGTCAATCAGGAACATGCCGCCGTTGGCCTTCATCTGGTACGGGGCTTCGTAGAATTTGTTGATGTCGTCGTAGGTCAGGTCGAGGCTTTGGAGCGTGAGCTCGCCACCGACCATGATCATCGGGCGCTTGATGCTGACCCAGCGCGGGTCGGCGACGAGGCCGGTGGCATAGCGGACTTTCTCTTGGTCATCGGACAACTCGTGGTTGATGGAGTCGTACATCTGGATGACTTGGCCATCGACATCGATGGCGTAGGGAATCCACAAATCTTGCCCCAAGACCATGCGCCCGACGCGCTCGGAGATGGTGGTTTTGCCGTTGCCCGGGGGGCCATAGAGGAAGATGGAGCGTCCCGAATTGACGGCGGGGCCGACCTTGTTGAGCATTTCTTCCGAGACGACGAGGTTTTCCATCACCTTGCGGAGGCTGGTGGAGGTGACTGGGGCGCGGTATTTGTTTTGCTCTTTGACCGACTCGATATAGTGCTCGACCGGCACGGGGGCGGGGCCTGCATATTGTGAGCGGGTGAGGGCTTCTTGGGCTTTTTCGATGCCTTTGGTGGTGATGAGGTAGCGGTATTGGGCTTCGCTGAATGAGCTACTGCCGGTGCCGCGGGGCTCGATCATCTTTTCGCGCTTGAGGAACTCGAACACGGGGTCGAGCACGCCCGAGAACGGGAGGCGGATGCGCTCCGCCACTTCGCTGCCGGTCAGGTCACCGCCGAAATACAAAATCTTGAGGACATGATCGGCGATGGCCAGCTTGGTCAGGCCGGTGTCTTCGAGGGTGGCCAGAGGGGCTGGCATCCAGCGCTCTGGGGAGTCGCCCATCTGCTGGAGGTTGCGCGTGCGGTTGGGGTTGGGTGAGACCATAATCTGTGTTCCTGATGGGTGCCTCATCGGGGGTACTGCGTTGATGATACCACGCCCTCGCCCAGTGGGGGGCGAGATTGGCTTAAGGTTTTAGTCCTATGCCGTGTGCTTCAGATGGGGTCTAGGACGGGGGTGCCGCCGTTGCCATTGTCGTCGAGGGCGCGGCTGTTGCGGTCGATGGCGATCATCATTTGGTTGACGTAATAATTGATTTGGTAGAGGGCGTCGGCGGCTTTGTCGCGGCGGCGCTCGCGTAGCTTGGGGTTGGCGGCGGCGGTGCGGAAGCGGGTGACGCACTCGGCATAGAGCTCCAACATATGTGCGCCGATGCCGGTGTCGAGGCT
The DNA here is from genome assembly GCA_025454715.1 of Anaerolineae bacterium. GTDB lineage: Bacteria > Chloroflexota > Anaerolineae > Aggregatilineales > Phototrophicaceae > Flexicrinis. The sequence goes on along the minus strand of JALONY010000085.1, from coordinate 7,280 downwards.
GTTTTCGTAATAGTGCGCCAGCTCGTACCACGAGAAGACGTAATCCCAAAAGAGTTGGTCTTCGAGCCATGCCTCGTCGCGCTTTTTGAAGTTGACCTTGTGATAGCGGGCGACGATACCGTCCTCGATTTTGCGGCGCTTGAGGCCGAGGTTGAAGTCTGTCACAGTAAACCCTTGCCACTACACTACGATTCGCGTTAAACCATTGGGCGTTCATTGCGGTAGACCTCGGGGGGACGCAAACTCGGGCGGCGTTGTTGGATGAGCGGTTGAACATCGTGCGGCGCGATGCGCGCCCGACCGATGCGCGGAATGCGCAGACGGTGGTGGACGCCATCCTCGAGTCGGTGCGGGCGGTGTGGCCGGACGACGGGACGCCGGTGGCTGGGGTTGGACTGGGGGCACCCGGCCCACTCGACCCGTTTACGGGCGTGATTTTGACCGCGCTGGGCGTGCCGGTGACGGTGGGGAATGATGCCAACGCGGCGGGGTTGGGGGAGTATTTGTGCGGTGCTGGGCGTGGCACGCGCAACATGATTTATATGACGGTGAGCACGGGTGTGGGTGGCGGCATCATCGTCGATGGGAAGCTATTGGCGGGGGCGCATGGCCTCGCAGGGGAGCCCGGGGTGATGTTGATGGCGGTTTCGCCAGAGGACGTGCGTTTGTTCGAGACGTTGGTCAGTGGCCCGCACATTGCACGGATGGCGCGTGAAGCGCTGGCGAGCGGGGCGGGGTCACGGTTGGGCGAGGTCGAGGGGTTCGATACACGAGACGTGGGCGCGGCGGCGTTGGCGGGCGATGCGCTGGCGTTGGACGTGATTGGGCGGGCGGCGACCGTGCTGGGCGTGGGAATCGTCAACCTGTTGCACTTGTTCAACCCCGAACGGTTGGTGATGGGCGGCGGGGTGACCAAGCTGGGCGCATTGTTGTTCGACCCGATGTGGGCGGCCATCCGCCAGCATGTCAGCACACCGGCCTATCTGGAGGGGTTCGACATCGTTCCTGCGGCGTTGGGCGGCGATGCCGGGTTGATTGGGGCGGGCATTTTGGCGTTATCGGATGGGGGGCGCGGCGATTTGAGCGGGCTGGCGGCGCGTTTGGGCGCGTAAGAAGCCTGTCAGAAATCATGTGCGCCCTGACCGCGGCCAAACGCTGCATGTTATACTAGCGTCATGCTGAGCTTACCTGACCTCCGAGTTCGTCAACGCGATTTCTTGCTACAAATCTCGCGAGCCATCACCGCCCAACTGGACGTGGACGAGGTCTTGCGGCGCGTCTTGCAAGCGTCGGCCATCATGACCAACGCGCAGGTCGGGCTGGTGGCTTTGAGCGACGAAAGCGGCGTGTTCGTGCCGCGGGCGACGGTGGGGCTAGAGGCCGAGCACCTGCCCAAAATCGCGCAGCATCTGGCGGGTGTGGTGGAACTGCTGAAGACCGAACCCGCCCGCGAGGTGCTGGAGCGCGAGATGCAGGTGATGGCGCAGATGATCAACCCAGATTTGCGCCAAGCCTTGACCTTGCCATTGGCGTTTGCGGGGCGGGCGCTGGGCTTGTTGATCGTGTTTCGGGCGTATGCCAGCACGATTACCGGTGACGAGATTCAGGTGTTGCAGAGCTTTGCCGACCAAGCGGCCATCGCGGTCAACAACGCGCAATTGTATGCGGTGGTCGCGCAGGAGCGGCGCCAGCTTCAGGCCATCCTCGACCACAGCGCCGATGGGGTGTTCATCCTCGACCGTGATTTGGTGATTCGGCAGTTCAACGAGGCGTTGGTGCGGATGACGGGGTGGAGTGTGGCGGAGGCCGTGGGCGCGCCGCACGACTCGATCATCCAATGGGACAGCGGGACGGTCGGGAGCCTACGCGAGGCCATCGAGGCGGGGTACCCGTTCAATAGCCCCGTTGAGCCCGCGCACAACACCTTGTACGTCGAGGGGGATTTGCGCCAGAAAAACGGGCAAACCTTGAGCGTCGGCATCACCTACGCGCCGATGCTGTCGGCGGACAACAACGCGCTGGCGCAGATTGTGGCCAACGTGCGCGACATCACCAACTTTCGGCAGGCACAAGAGACGCAGAACACCTTCATCTCGGTGGTCTCGCATGAGCTGAAGACGCCGGTGGCCATCATCAAAGGGTATGCGGCGACGCTCCAGCGCGACGATGGCGATTGGGACGGCGAAATCGTGCGGGAGACGTTGAAGGTCATCGAGGACGAGGCCGACCGCTTGACGGGGCTGATTCAGGATTTGCTGACCGCCAGCAAGATACAGGCACAGCGGGGGGTGAGCCTCGACCTCGGCGATGTGTGGTTGCCCGAGCTGGCCGAGCGGGTGGCGGCGCGTTTTCGGAGCCAGACGACCAAGCACCCGTTGGTGCTGAAGTTTCAGAACAATTACCCGCACGTGATGGGCGATGAGGCCAAGCTCCGGCAGGTGCTGGAAAACCTCGTGAGCAACGCGATCAAGTATTCGCCCAACGGCGGCAGCATCGAAATCGGTGGGCGGTACGATGCACAGTGGGCTTCGGTCTACATTCGTGACCAAGGCGTGGGCATCGCGCAGGCCGACCAAGAGCGCATCTTCGACCGGTTTTATCGGGTCGAGGGGGTGCTGAGGAAGGCGACGCCCGGGACGGGCTTGGGCTTGTACTTGGCCAAAGCCATCATCGACGCGCATCACGGTATCCTCGATGTCGAGAGCAAATTGGGCGAAGGCTCGACGTTTCATCTCCGTTTGCCCAGACACCCCTGACTTCCCTAAGATAAGGAGCCATTCGTCATGCAATCGACCTCGACCATTCGCTGCTCGAACTGCGGGCAGCCGATACAGGCGCGTATCGTGTCGTTTTTGGACGCGCAGAAGGAACCGGCGCTGAAGGCGCAACTCGTCAACCAGCAGCTCAACCGCGTGCAGTGTAGCGCGTGCGGGACGGTGAACACGGTGGCCGTGCCGCTGTTGTATCACGATGGGGGCAAAGAGCTGTTGGTGGCGATGGTTCCGATGGAACTGAACGTGACCAAAGACCAGATGGAGCGCATCATCGGCGACCTGATGAAGATGTTGCCGCGTGAGAACTTCAAGGGCTACATGTTCAGCCCCAAGCGCGCCCTGACGATGCAAGGCTTAATCGAGATGGTGTTGCAGGCCGACGGCGTGACGCCCGATATGATTAACGACGCCAAGGCGCGCACCCAATTGGTGCAGCAGTTCGTCGAGGCCAGCGATGAGGAACTGGCGGCCTTGATCGAGGAGCATGACGCCATCATCGATGCCCGTTTCGTCCAGACGTTTACGTCGCTGGCGCAACGCCTCGCGCAGTCGGGGCGTGCGGATATGGCGCAGGCGGTGATGGCGACCCAGCAGGTGGTGGTCGAGCGGTCGAGCTTCGGCAAGGAATTGCAGGCACAACAAGCGCACCAGCAAGAGGTGATGGCGCAGGTGGCCGATGAGCTGGAGGGCTTGGGCGAGGACGCCAGCCAAGCGGACTTCTTGCGCGTGGCGGTGTCGTATGCCGGTGACGAGGCCAAGATACAGGCGTTGGTCGGGCTGATTCGCCCGGTGTTGGACGATGCGTTCTTCGCGTTGTTGGATGCCGAGATTGCCCAGACGACCGACTCGGCGCAACGCGAGGCGTTGGACGCGATGAAGGGGATGATGCAAGAGTTGATCGTGTTGGTCGATCAGCAGGCGCAGGCGCGGCTGGGCACGGCACTACAATTCTTGCAAGCGCTGGTGAACGCGCCCAACATCGAGGAGATGTTGCAAGCCAACGCCGGCATGATTGACGAGTCGTTCATGACCGTCTTGACCGGCAATTTGCAAGAGGCCGAGCGGCGGCGCGATATCCAGCTCAGTGCGCGGCTGAAGCAAGTGTATGAGGCGGTGGTGGCGATGATTAACCAGACCATGCCGCCCGAGGTGCAGTTCTTGAACCAATTGCTGTCGGTCGATAACGCGACGGCGTTACAACTGTTGGGCGAGGGCTTGAAGCATTTCGGGCCGAGCCTCGTCGAGTTGCTGGCGCGGACGGCGGACATGGTGGCCGAGCAAGGGCGCGCCGACCTGAGCCATCGCCTGCGTGAGCTGCACGCCGTGGCAGACCAGATGGCGAACGGCTAAGCGGATACGCCGGATAGACCAGATAGGCCGAGGGTGTTCTAAGCCTCGGCCTTTTTTTATACTAGGGCAAAACGACATGAAGGCAATCGACAGGGTGGGGGCGTTTTTTCGATGTATTTCCCGACGACGCACGGGCAGAGCTTGGACGGGCGGTCTTTGACCATCCCGTTTACGCTGGAGGGTGAGTTCAATATCCTGTTGGTCTTGTTCAACCCGACGCATCAGTTTGCGGTGCAGACGTGGCTGAAATATCTGAAGCTGATGCGCCAGAAGTATGCGCGGGTGCGGTTTTATGAGGTGCCGACGCTGCAAACGATGTCGTTGGAAGACCAAGCGGCACAAGACGACACGTTGCGTACCAGCTTCGTCTTGGAAGACCAGTTGTCGCTCGAGACGGTCATCACGTTGTATGTCGATAAGCCGCTGTTTCGCGAGCGCCTCGGCATTTTGGACGAGGATGAGCTGTATTTGTTCCTCGTCGACTCGTCTGGGGTGATTTTGTGGCGGTGTGAGGGGACGGCCAGCGTGCTGAAGGCCGATGAGCTGGGGAAGATGTTGGACTCGGTGGCCGCGCCCGACTTGCCCGATTGGCTCCAGCATTAAGCGATTGTTTAGGTAGATTGTACAGAAATCGGGAAACGTTTTTGTCGGCGTGCTACAGTAAGGGGCACGCCGACATTTTTGTGTGCGGCGTGCTTTTGAACGCTTAGGTTTTGTGTCGAGGGAACGATGAGCTTAAAGACTTTTGGGCGCTGGTGGGCGCTCGTGTTGGTGGTGCTGGCGCTGTCGGTGACGGCTGCCGCACAAGATGCGCCGGAGTCGGGCTTGCTGCACGACAGCCGCGATGATTTGTTCCGCACGCCGGTCGGGGCGGTGCCGTTCGGCACGTCGGTGACGGTGCGCTTGCGGGCATTGGAGGGCGAAATCGACGCGGCCAACGTGCGCGTCTACAACACCCGCACCCAGTCGCAAAGCGTGTTGCCGCTGTCGCTGGCGGCGGTGACGCCGGAAGGCTATGCGCTGTGGGAGACCACCTTGGAGGCCGGTGACGAGACGACCGTGCTGTATTACCGCTTCATCGTCCGCAAGGGCGCACGGGTGTGGTATTACGAGGACGACACGCTGACCAGCGGCGAGTACCGGATTGCCGACAAGGGTGGCGTGGGCGCTGCCATGGATGTCTCGGTCGATGCCAGCTACCAGATTGGCGTGTATGACCCAGAATTTTATACGCCCGAGTGGATGCGTAACGCGATCATCTACCAGATTTTCCCCGACCGCTTCCGCAATGGCGACCGCGCCAACGACCCCGCCTCGGGTAGCGAGACGTTCTATGGTGAGCTCGACCTGATTTATCAGGAGACGTGGAACGCGCCGCCGGTGGACGGGCGCACGCGCACGACCGAGAGCGGCTTGGGCTACTTCAACAGCGACTTCTTCGGCGGAGACTTCGCCGGAATCACCGAGAAGCTGGACTATCTGCAAAGCCTCGGCGTGACGGCCATCTACCTGAACCCGATTTTCGAGGCGCGCAGCAACCACCGGTATGACACGGTCGATTTCAAGGCGGTTGACCCGATTTTGGGGTCGCTTGAAGACTTCCAGACGCTGGTGCGCGAGGCCGAGGCGCGGGGCATCGTGCTCATCCTCGACGGCGTGTTTAACCATATGAGTAGCGATAGCGTGTTGTTTGACCGCTATGAGCGGTTCGAGGGAGACCTCGGCGCGTGCGAGAGCGTGGACAGCGAGTACCGCGATTGGTTCTTCTTCGAGCCGCCGACCGGCCCCGAGCCTGCGGCGTGCGTGGACGATGGGGCGGGCAACACCTATTACGTGTCGTGGTTCGGGTTCGACAGCATCCCCAAGATCGACAATACCAAGTTTGGGCCGCGGGCGTACTTCTTCCGTGGTGAGGACAGCGTGGCGCGCCTGTGGGGTAACGAGGGCATCGGCGGCTGGCGTTTGGACGTGGGCGGCGACATCGACAACGGGCGCGACGCCGACAACACCTATTGGGAAGGCTTCCGCCGCGTGGTGCGTAGCGTGAACCCCGAGGCGGTCATCATCGGCGAGGAATGGAACGACTCGACCGAGTGGCTGTTGGGCGATGAGTGGGACTCGGTGATGAACTACCGCTTCCGCCGCGCCATCATCGGCCTCGTCAACGGCTCGGACTTCGCCGATAACGACGGGCGCATCGTCGGGCTGACCCCCGCCGAGTTCGAGACGACCATCCGGTCGGTCGAGGAAGATTACCCGCCGATGGCGTACCGTGCGATGATGAACCTGCTGGGTAGCCACGATACGGCGCGCTTGTTGTATGCGCTGGGCGATGATGTCGAGTCGCTGAAATTGGCGGCCTCGGTGCTGTACAGCTTGCCGGGTGCCCCGACCATCTACTACGGTGATGAAATCGCGATTGATGCGCCGAACATCGGCGGGCAAGACGACCCGTATAACCGCGCCCCGTACCCGTGGCCGGATGAGAGCGGCGATCATTACGATGCGCCGAACGAGGACGTTTTGGCGCACTATCAAGCGTTGGGCGCGTTGCGCAAGGATAACCCCGCGTTGCGCGAGGGCGCGATGGTGACCATCGAGGCGACCGATGAGGTGTTGTCGTTCGTGCGGTTGGATGCCGAGGCGGGCAACGCCGCGTTGGTGGTGGTGAACGTGTCGGATGAGCCGGTGAGCTATGCGCTACCGGCTGGGTTTGCGGCGGGTGTGTTGCCTGCTGGCCTGAGCTTGTCGCCTGCGTTCGGCACCGAAGAGACGGTGAGTAGCGACGGCGGCGCGGCGGTGACGGTGGCGGCGCGCAGCACGGCGATTTGGACGGTGACGGCGGACGCGGCCACCTTCATGGCGGCGCAGCAAGCTCCGGCGGTGACGGCTGAGGCGGCCACTGGGCAGGTCACGGTGGCGTGGGATGCGATGGACGGGGCGGCGGCCTATCATGTGTTCCGTAGCCCGGTGGCCGTCGGCGGTTATGAGCGCATCACCAGTGAGCCGGTGGTGGGCGGTGAGTACATCGATACCTCGGTGGTCAACGGCTTCGTCTACCACTACGCGGTTGCGCCCGCCAATGCCGCCGGTGTGACCGGTGCGCTGGTGACGGCGGCGGCGCCCGTGGTGCCGTCGTATGCGGTGGACGCGGTG
>JALONY010000437.1 GCA_025454715.1 Anaerolineae bacterium | reverse complement strand
TGATGCGCCTGAGCCAGAACACCCGCCGCAAGGTGCGGGTGGCCGAGCGCGAGGGCGTGACGGTGCGCGCCGCGACCGAGGCCGACTTGCCGCAACTGTATGCCCTGTATGCCGAGACCGGTGCGCGGGACGGCTTCTTGATTCGCCCACGCGCTTATTACGAGCGGGCGTGGCGCGATTTCATGCAACAGGGCTTGTGCCACCCGCTGGTGGCCGAGGTCGAGGGGCAGATGGTGGCGCACGTGGTGTTGTATCGCTTCGGGGCGACCTGCTGGTATTTTTATGGCGCCAGCCGCGACCTGCACCGCGATAAGATGCCCAATTATCTGCTGCAATGGGAGGCGATGCGCTGGGCGAAGCGGCAGGGCTGCACGCGCTATGACCTGTGGGGCGCGCCGGACGTGTTCGACGACACCGACCGGATGTGGGGGGTGTACCAGTTCAAGCGCGGCTTCCGCGCCACGGTCGTCCGCACGCTGGGGGCGTGGGATTACGCGCCCAACCCGTTGCTGTACCGCTTGTTTACTGAGGCGTTGCCGCGGGTGCGCGGGCTGGTGCGGCGGGTGCGCGGGCAAGGCGGCTAACCGACTCTTGGCCTATCCGCAACGGTCGGGCGCGCCGTGCCGTGCTACAATAGCCCAAAATCGACCACGTTAGGGTGACGGATACACGATGCAGGCAACAGGTTTTTCGGGCAGGCCGCCGCGCCGCCGCCCGTTGGGGCTAATCTTCTCGCTGGCCTTGTTGATCGCCACGCCGTTGCTGCTGGTGCTCAAAGGCGGCGACTTCGGCGTGACGGCGCAAATTTTCGCCACGCGCTTCTTGAGCATCTTCATCGAGGCCGCGCCGTTCTTGCTGATGGGTACGTTGGTCTCCGGCTTGCTCGAGGTGTTCATCAGCCGCGAGGACATCGTGCGCGCCGTGCCCAAGAACCCGATTGCGGCCACGGTGGGCGGGGCGTTTTTGGGCTTCGCCTTTCCGGTGTGCGAGTGCGGGGTGGTGCCGGTCACGAGGCGCTTGTTCGCCAAAGGCTTGCCGACCTCGGTCGGGGTGGCCTTCATCCTCGCCGCGCCGGTCATGAACCCCATCGTGCTGGTCAGCACGTTCATCGCCTTCCGCGATTACAACGACGGCATGATTTTGATCATCGGGCGCTTCGTGGTCACGGCCATCGTCGCCATCGTGGTCGGGGTGGTGTTCGCCCTGACCAGCAAGCCACATGAGGTATTGTTGCCCGCCACGCTCGCGCCGGTCAGCGGCGGCTCTGGGCAGCCGGTCGCGCCGCAACGCCCGGGGCTGGTGGCGGGTTTGGGGTCGGCCTTGCGCTTCGGGGTCGATGAGTTCTTCGACATGGGGCGTTATTTGGTGATTGGGACGCTGTTGGCGTCGTTGTTGCAGACCTTCGTCGATGAGCCGACCTTGCGCCAACTGGGCGGGGGGCCGGTGGTCTCGGTCATCGTGATGCAGTTGCTGGCGTTCATCCTGAGCGTGTGCAGCACGGTCGATTCGTTCTTGGCCTTGTCGTTTACCGGCGCGTTCCCCGCGGGGTCGATTTTGGCCTTCTTGACATTCGGCCCGATGATCGACGTGAAAAGCACGCTGATGTTTAGCGGGGTGTTCCGCCGCCGCGCCGTGGTGTATTTGATTTAGCGGGGTGTTCCGCCGCCGCGCCGTGGTGTATTTGATTGCGTTGCCGTTCTTGCTCACCTTGTTGGTGGGCGTGTGGGTCAATTTGTGGCTGAGGTAGAGGAGCAGTGAGATGACCGCATATGATGAGGCTGTAGCATTGGTCGAACATCTCTCGATTGCAGAACAGTTGGCGCTCATAAGCCACCTGAGTCAGCGCCTGAGCAAGACCGTCACGGATGGAGAACCCAAAACATTGTCTTGGGAAGCATTCATCGAGCGTACCGCAGGCAGTCTAGCCGATGACCCTATCGAACGCCCACCACAACCCCCGCTGGAAGAGCGTGAGATAATCGAGTAATGCTTTATCTTCTCGATACCAACACCTGTATTCGCTACTTGAACCAACGGTCTGCCAGTATAATTCGCCGTTTCATGGAAACACCTGAAACGGAAATAGTTTTGTGTTCTGTTGTGCGAGCAGAGCTATTCACTGGTGCGTTGAAAAGCCAATATCCAGAACGTAACCTTGCGGTACAACAAGAGTTCGTAAATCGGTTCAGATCTTTGCCTTTCGATGGGACATGTGAATTGTTCTACGCCCAAATACGTGCCGACTTGGAAAAAGCAGGGAGGATCATTGGGTCAAATGATTTGTTGATTGCTTCTATTGCGCTTGCGAACCGTCTGACTGTGGTTTCTCATAATATCCGTGAATTCAGCAGAGTGAAAAACCTGTCATTGATCGATTGGGAAATGGATTAAACCATTCATAGTGATGAGGTAACCCCAAGATGTTGACGACGAACGAGAACCCCCAAAACCGTTGGGAACATGCCGTGAAAGCGGTGGTGCTGCTGGGCTTGGCGGTCTATTTCGCCTATACCATCGCCAGCGGCAACCTGAACTACTACATCAATTTGCGCTTCGCGTGGCTGTCGTATGTGGCGGTGATTATCCTCGCCTTGCTCGGCCTGAGCAGTTTTGGGCAGGCGGTGCAACAAGCGCGCCGCAGCATGGGCGGCCACCCCGACCGGCGTATCAGCGCGGCCATGCTGCTGATGGTCAGCGTGCCGCTGGTGGTCGGCGCGGCCACCATCCTGACCGGCAACGCCAAGCCGCTGGGCGTCGAGGCGGTCGGCAGCATCCGCCTCAACAGCGACTTCGGCGGGGTCGGGCGCTTGGCCGACAAAGCCCCGCTCGACCGCGACATCCTCGATTGGTCACGCGCTTTCTCGAAAGAGCAGGCGGCCAGCACCTTCAACGGGCAAGAGGCGCGCTTGCTGGGCTTCGTCTATACCGAGCCGGGCTTCCCAGAGGGGCGCTTCATGGTGGCGCGCTTCACGTTGAGCTGTTGCGTGGCCGACTCGCAGGCCATCGGCCTCCCCGCCGCGTATGACGGTCTCGACCAGCTCAAGCCCGGGGATTGGGTGATTGCCGAGGGCACGTTCCGCGCCGAGACCTTCATGGAGCAGACCGTGCCGGTGTTGCAGGTGGCCAGCTTGACGCCCCGTATTTGTATCCGTAGGGTGGGGCGTCAGATGTTGCGGTTCGTCGTGCCATACGAGGCGTTGCGCCAGCTTTGTCAGCGTTACCACATCGACCGCTTGGCTGTGTTCGGCTCAGCCTTGCGCGATGATTTTCGGGAGGACAGCGACATCGATGTCTTGGTGACGTTTGCGCCTGACGCGGTGCGTGGGGTGTTGGTCTTGGTACAGCTCAGTGCCGAGCTGTCCACATTATTGGGGCGGCGCGTCGATTTGGGGACGTATGATGGGGTTTTGCACGACCCTAACCCGTATCGGCGAGCTTCCATCCTCGAAAGCGCACAGGTGATTTATGCAGCGTGATGAGCGAGCCTATCTCAACGCCTCACGACAGGACTGACCCCAAGCCATGACCCGTTTCTCACGCCTCGACCTCGCGGTGATGGGGGTGGGGGGGCTGGTGGTGGTGCTCATCATCGCCGCCGTCCTGCTCGTCCAACCCCCGACCGCCCCGCTCCGCATCGCCTACCTCGCGCCCGCGCTGGGCAGCCCCCAAAATATCTGGGTGGCCGAGGCCGCCGACCCGACCACCGCCCGCCAAGTCACGTTCTCGTCGTTCGGCGTGTTCGATTTTGCGCCGTCGCCCGATGGTCGTTACATCGCTTATGCCGAGCGCTTGGGCGCGGACGTGCAATATCGGGTTGACCTGATGCTGCTGGACTTGTTCGACGGCGGCACCCAGCGCCTGACCACCTGTGCGCTAGAGGATGCCAATTGCAACACCCCCACGTGGCGCGCCGATGGCCGCCAGATTGCCTATATGCGCAGCAACGCCAGCCCAAGCGGGGACGGCTCGATTGCGCCGTCCAAAGTCTGGTTGATTGACGACCCGCTCTCGGCCAACCGCCAGACCTACCCACTGTTCAACGACAACCAGACGACCGGCAGTAGCCCCGTTTTCAGCGCCGATGGGCGGCGGCTGGCATTTTACGAGAATGTCGGGGGCGGCGTGATTGTGTTCGACTTCAACCCACCGACCGAGTCCGACCGCCTGAAGTTCATCCCCGCAGACAACGGCGCGACCGGCGCGTTGTCGCCTGATGGGGAGCGTTTGGTCACCTCGGTGCTGGTGATGGGGGGGGATGTCGTGCGCTCTGGGTTGATGATGGCCGATTTGGTGGCGGGCACGACCCGTAGCCTGTTGCCGGACGGCGAGAGCAGTGACGGCATCGGGGCGGCGTGGCATCCCGACGGGCGGCGTTTGGCCATCACCCGCCAATATCAAGACACCACGCGCTATACCAACGGACATCAGGTGTACGAGGTCGATACCCAGACCGACACGCTCACCCCGCTGTTGGTCGATGAGGCGTACACCCACGGCTCATTGGCCTATAGCCCCGATGGGGGGCTGTTGGTGGTGCAGCGCTACCGCTTGGGCGGGGCGTCGCCCAGCATCTGGGTGCTGGACATCGCCAGCGGGCAGGCGCGTGAAATCGCCCAAGACGCCTACCTGCCCGCGTGGGTGCCCGCGATTACCGGTCAAGAATAAAGCGCGCCGCCGCGAGCGCGTAGCGCCTC
>JALONY010000002.1 GCA_025454715.1 Anaerolineae bacterium | reverse complement strand
CGGCGCTCTGGTGCGGGCTGGACGTAGCTCTCCATCGAAAAGAAGCTATCACCGAGCGGTTGACCCCGAATCTCGAGCTTGAACGAGGCGAAGTTCTCGACATCGGCGACGCCGACGACGGGGATGATTTCGCGGACGACTTGGCCGTTGGCAGGAATTTGGAGCACGGCGTTGGGGGTGTCGCACCCGACGGGGGCGGGCGCGTTGGGCTCGATGGTGCCGACCGGCGTGGCGGTGGGCGTCGGGGTGATTTGGATCTCGCCCGCGGGGTTGAGCGCGCCGAAATCGACGTTGCTATCGTCGATGCTGACCTCGGACAAGGGTTGAGGGGTGGGGGTGCTGAAGGCGAGGTCTTCGATGACTTGTACGGTGGTCGGGGCAAAATTGAGGGTGCTGCGCAGGGTTGGGGCGACGACGACCTGCACCCCTAACACGACCAGCGCGCCCTCGACGAGTAGGACGATCGAGGTGATGGCGTTGGCACGCTTGAAGCGGGCGAGGTCACGCTCTAGCTCGAAGCGGGTGGCGCGGTACTCGCGCTGGGCATTGCCATAGCGGCGCAGTGCCAAGAAGATGCCCAACGCGATGAAGATGTAGAGGCCGACGGCGACCTGCTCGATGAGAAACGCGATTGCGGCCATGCCCGCCCCTAGACCGTGCGGAGGACGCCCCGTACCACGGCGCTGAGCTTGGGGACGATGACTCTGCCCGCCTCCAAGACCTCCTCGTGGTTGGCGTCGGTCTCGCTATCGACGTGGTCGATGCCTGCGTTGGTGATGGCGGAAAACGCCAGCACGGCCATGCCCATGTGGCGGGCGACGATGGCCTCGTGGACGGTGGACATGCCGACGGCGTCGCCGCCGATGAGGCGCAAGAAGCGGATTTCGGCAGGGGTCTCGAACGAGGGGCCAGACACGCAGACATAGACGCCCTCGTGCATCGGGATGCGTGCGTTTTGGGCGGCGGCTTTGGCATGGGTGCGGAGCTTGCGGGTATAGGCTTGCGCCATGCCCGGGAAGCGGGGCCCGAGGCGGTCATCATTGGCGCCATAGAGCGGGTGGTTGCCGGCCATGCCGACCATGTTGATGTGGTCGTTAATCAGCATGATGTCGCCAGCGTGGTAAGCCGAGTTGACCCCACCGGCGGCATTGGTCAGGATGAGGGTCTTGACGCCCAAGAAGTGCATGACGCGGACGGGGAAGGTGATTTGTTGGGGGGTGTAGCCCTCGTAGAAGTGGGCGCGGCCTTGTTGGCAGACGACGGATTTGCCCTCGAGGGTGCCGAAGACCAGCTTGCCGCTGTGACCGTGGACGGTGGAGCGCGGCCAGCCCGGGATGTCTTTGTAAGGGATGGCGATGGGGTCTTGGAGCTGTTCGGCCAGCACACCGAGACCTGAGCCTAAGACCAACCCGTACTCGGGCTGGCGGTCGGTGACGGCGCGGATGGCGGTGACGGCGGCTTGGTAGTCTTCGTAGGTGTAGGTGGTATGGCTCATGGGTGGATCTGTCCTTTGGGGGGCGCGGGTTATTCGGCGTGAGCCATTTCGAGGTAGTCGGTCGAAACGATGTCGGCGGGTTCGACACCGAGGATTTTGAGCATCTCTTGGATTTGCGAGGCCTTGTAATCGGCGTCACGGGCTGACCATGTGCGGCTCTTGATTTCGATGAAGAGGCGCTCTTGGGCGGGGTTGATGAGCTGATCGACGTTGATGTAGAACTGCACGCCGCGGAAGTGGATGGCCCAGCGGCGGCGGTCTTTTTCGAGGGTGAGTTCGCCGTCGGCTTGGAAGTATTCGCGGTAGAAGCGCAGCGGGCGGTCGGCGGCGGCGATGAAGCGCGAGCGCGACAGTTCGACCATCGAGTCGAACGATTTTTCCTTGCGTGAGGAGGTGTAGGTCAGGCGGGTGCGGACTTCGCTGATGCGGCCTTGGTCGTCGAGCTTGTCGTCTTCGCGGTAGCGGACGCGGGCACCGTTGGGGTCGGCGCTGAAGGTAAAGTAGGTGTCGTGTTGGCGGTAGTGGGTCGTCCGCAAGACCTCGACATCGGGATGGTCGAGCAGGGTTTCGATGGCCGAGGCGTCCCGCAGCAGAGCTTTGCTTTGGACTTCGAAACTCTCGGCGCGCTCGACACCGACCGAGACGGCGATGAGCTTGCTGAGGACGTTGGTGCGGTAGTCGGCGAGGAAGCTGCCGATGCGTTGCGCATAGTCATCGGCTTGGGCGCGCAGGGTGGCCTCGTCGATGGTGAGGAGCTGGCGGTCACGCATCAGGAAGCGACCGGCGACCATGGTATGGGCGACATCGGTCGATTTGGCCGAGTAGATGATGCGGCCATAGGCGTTGTTGGGGTCGAAATCGTAGTGGGGGATGTTGTGGAGCGGCTTGGAATCGACGACGATGATGTCGGCGGCTTTGCCGACCTCGAGGCTGCCGGTGAGGTCTTGCAAGCCCAGCACCATCGCGCCTTGGCGGGTGGCCATGCGGAGGGCGGTGCGGGCGGGCAGGGCGGTGGGATTATAGGTTTGGGTCTTGGCCAGCAGGGCGGCGAGGCGGACTTCCTCGAACATGTCGAGGTCATTGTTGCTGGCGGGGCCATCGGTGCCGATGCCGACGGTGATTTTGGCGTCGAGCATTTGTTGGACGCTGGCGATGCCGCTGGCCAGCTTGAGGTTGGCGGACGGGCAGTGGGCGATGGTGGCGCCTTTTTCACGGAAGATGCGCATCTCGGTCTCGTCCAGCCAGACGCAGTGGGCGGCGATGACGCGAGCGCGGAACAGGCCGATTTTGTTGAGCCAGTGCACAAGCGTTTGCTTGTGCGTGTTCATGTGGTCTTCGGCTTCGGCGCGGGTCTCGGCGATGTGGATAATCAGGGGCACGTCGTATTCCAGCGCCAGCTCGGTGCACTTGCGGAGGGTTTCCTCAGTGTTGGAGTAGGGGGCGTGGGGGGCGACGGCGGGGGTGATGAGCGGGTGGCCGCGCCACTTCTCGATGAGCTGGCGGGCGAGGGCGAGGCTGTCTTCATACGAGTCGGCGTCGGGGGCGGGGAACTTGAGGACGGTTTCGCCGACCACGGCGCGCATCCCGACCTCGGCGGCGGCGGTGGCGATGTCGTCCTCGAAATAATACATGTCGGTGAAGGTGGTGATGCCGCCACGGATCATCTCGGCGCAGGCCAGCTTGGTGCCGATGCGGCAAAACTCAGGACTGACAAACTCGCGCTCGGTGGGCATGATATAGCCGTTGAGCCACACGTCGAGGCGCTGGTCGTCGGACATGGCGCGCAGGAGGGTCATCGGGACGTGGGTGTGGGTGTTGACGAAGCCCGGGAGGATATATTGGCCGGTGCAGTCGATGACCGTGTCGGCGGTATACTGGGCGGTCAGGGTCTCGGTTGAGCCGATGGCGACGATTTTGCCACCTGCGACGGCGACGGCGCCGTTTTGATAAAGCTCGAAGCGGTCATTCATCGTGATGACGAAGCCGCCGGTAAACATCGTGTCAACGCGCTGCATCGTGGTATCCTTTGCAATGGCAGGCCATGATGGTGCGAGATTATACACTTAAACGGCTCATTTGCAGCGGATGGACATGTCGCTGGGCGGCATGGGGCGAAACCCAATAGGGGGAATGTGTGTCGGGGATAAACAGGCTGAGAAGTCTTTTGGAAGTGGGTTTGGCCGGGTTGTTTCTGGCGCAGGCGTTGCGTGCGATGGTGGCGCTGGTGTATGGGCGGGTGGCGAGTGCCACCGTCTACCCCGTGCTGGACTTGAGCGTGATTGACCCGTTGACGCCCGGGCTGGTGGCACCGGCGGTGTTGCAAAACGAGCTGTTGATTGTCGCGTTGGCGTTGGCTTTGCCGTTGTTGACGCTGTTCTTTGGGATGTGGCGCGGCACGTTGTTCTTGATGGGCTTGGCCTTGGCCGGTGCGCGCTTGGCGATGGGGGCGGGCATGGAGGGCGCGACCCCGCTGGTCGGCGTCGGGCTGACGATTGGGGCGGGGCTGGCGTATTTGGCGTGTTTGGTGCGCCACCGGATGGCCGATGTGCCGTTCGTGTTCGTGATTGGGTTTGCGGCTGACCAAGTGATACGGGCGGCGGGCAACACGCTGGACGTATCCCTGAGCGCGGGGTTTTTGCCGGTGCAGGTCGGGTTGTCGGCGGGGTTGGCGGTGCTGGTGGCGGTCAACGTGGTGCGCCCACCTGCCTTACCTGCGGATGAGCGGCGCGGGGTGTTCACGTTTTGGGGGGCGATTGGGCTGGGGGCGTTGTTGTTTTTGCAACTGGCGTTGCTGGCCTCGCCTAACGCGATTGCGGGGCGGGCGGGCTTCGATTACACCCCGTTGGTTCCGGCCTTAATCGTGGCGACGGCGTTGCCGTTGGTTCCTGCGGCGCGTAACGCGGCACACGGGTTCGTCCGGTTGTTCGATTCCTCGATGCAGGGTTGGGTATGGATGCTCGGCCTGACGTTGCTGGTGGTGGTTGGGACGCGGGTGCAGGGGGTGGTCGGCGGCGTGGCGCTGGTGGTGGCGCAGGCGGTGGCCTCACTGAGCTGGTGGTGGCTGACCCGCCCACAAGCCGAGCGACAGGTCAACTTCAGCGGGTTGTGGATGGTGTTTGTGGCGGTGGTGTTCGGGGTGTTGGTGGTGTTTGACCTATTCACCTACGAATACGCCTATGTGCGCGACTTCGCGGGGGATTTTGCGTTTTTGAACCGCGTGGTGACGCCATTGTTGCGCGGGTTCCGCGGGCTGGGGTTGGCGGTTTTGGTCTTGGCGGTGGTCTTGGCGTCGTTGCCGGTGCTGGCCAGTAGCCGGAGTGGGGTGTGGCGCGGGGGGACGCGCTTGGGAGGCGTGTTCGGGGTGTTGGCGATTGCGGCGGCGGCGCTGGCCGGGTTGTATTTTGCCCGCCCGCCGGTCATCGTGCCGGTGCGCGACGTGGCGGAGCTACGGGTGGCGACTTACAACATCCACGGAGGGTACAGCGAATTTTATCAGTATGACCTCGAGGCGATTGCCCAGACGATTTTGCAGAGCGGCGCCAACGTGGTGTTGTTGCAAGAGGTAGAGGGTGGGCGCTTGACCAGCTATGGGGCTGACCAAGCGTTGTGGCTGGCGCGCCGTTTGCGGATGGACAGGCGCTTTTTCCCGACCAACGAGGGGTTGCACGGGTTGGCGGTGTTGTCGAATGTGCAAATTACCGAGGCGGACGGGGTGTTGCTGACCAGCCGCGGCTTGCAGACGGGCGTGCAGCGGGTGAAGGTGCGCCCAGACGACGGCGATATCACGATTTACAACACGTGGCTGGGGGTGTTGCTGGAGGGGGTGGGCGGCACCTTGGACGTGCAAGAACAAGACCAACAGCGACAGCTCAGCGAGATTTTGGCGTGGATGCTGACGCACGGGGGCGGCAACCTGAACGGCATCGGGCGGTATGTGCTGGGCGGGACGTTCAACAACGTGCCGAGTTCCGACCTCGTGACGACGCTGACGCGCATCCCCGGGCTAAACGACCCGTTTGCGGACGAAAACCCGGTGAATGCGACGACCTTCCGTCAGGTCGGGCGGAGCGCTCGCTTCGACTACCTGCTGACGAACATGTTGGCATTGGGGCGGTTGGTCTTGGAGACGGATGCGTCGGATCACCGTTTGGCGGTGATTGGGGTGAGCGTGGCGCGCTGACGCTGCTTAAGACGGCAGGCGGGCGAGGGCGAGGGTGGCCGCGTGCTGGCTGGCCGCGAGGATAGACTTGCCCTCGCCGATGGCCCATTGTTCCCCGTTGATGCTGACCGAGACGCGGTAATGGCGGGCGTGGTCGGGGCCGCTGATGGCGATGACCTCGTAGCTCGGGACTTGGTGGTGGTTGGACTGCACCCACTCTTGCAGGCGTGTGCGGGCGTCTTTGGCGATGGCGTCGCTGAAGACGAGGGCTTCTTGTTGCTCTAGCATGGGCAACAGGACGCCGCGGACGCGCTCAATCCCGAGGTCGAGGTAGATGGCGCCGATGAGGGCTTCGAGGGCGCGGCACAGGATGACGGGGCGCTCGCGCCCGCCGTTGCGCTCCTCGCCCTTGCCGATGCGTAGATAATCGCCGAGGCGGATGCCACGGGCGATGTCGGCGAGGGTCTCGGTTCTGACCAAGGCCGACCGGATACGGGTCAATTCGCCCTCAGAGAGCTGGGGATGACGCTTGAACACCCACTCCCCGACGACGAAATCGAGGATTGCGTCGCCGAGGAACTCGAGCCGCTCATAATCGTTCCCTGCCGACGGGTTCTCGTTGACGTAGGAACGGTGGGTCAGGGCTTGCTCGAGGAGGTGTTGGTTTTTGAAGGTGATGCCGAGGCGTTGTTGCAGGTTTTTGGGGGTCATTCGTTAAATCGTTTGATGATGAGACTGGCGTTGTGGCCGCCGAAACCGAACGAATTGGACATGACACAGTCAATTTTGACCTCGCGGGCGGTGTTGGGCACGTAATCGAGGTCACAGGCTGGGTCGGGCTCACGCAGGTTGATGGTGGGCGGTGCGACTTGGTCGCGGATGGCGAGGACGGAGAAGACGGCTTCGGCGGCGGCGGTGAAGCCCATGCCGTGGCCGGTCATGCTCTTGGTGGAGCTCATGGGGACGTGGTAGGCGTGCTGGCCGAAAACGGCTTTGACGGCTTGGGTCTCCATGGCGTCGTTGAGGTTGGTGGCGGTGCCGTGCGCGTTAATGTAGTGGATGTCTTGAGGGGTGAGGCGGGCATCGCTCATGGCTTGGCGTAGGGCGCGGGCAGCGCCGAGGCCGCTGGGGTGGGGTGCGGTGATGTGGTGGCTGTCGGAGGTGGAGCCATAGCCGACCAGCTCGGCGAGGATGACCGCGCCACGGGCTTTGGCGGCCTCCATTTCTTCGAGGACGACGACACCCGCGCCCTCCGCGAACGCGAGGCCGACGCGGTCTTTGCTGAACGGCCTGACGGCGGTCTCGGGGGCGTCGTTTTCGCGGCTGCACGCGCCGATACGGTCGAAGGCGGCAATGCCGATGGGGATGATGGGCGACTCGCTGGCACCGGCGACGGCGGCGTCGAGCTTGCCGAGGCGGATCATGTCGAAGGCGTGGCCGATGCAGTCGGCACCGCTGGCGCAGGCCGAGGTCAGGACATACGAGGGGCCGGTGATGCCGTGGTCGATGCTGACCAACGCACTGCCGCCGTTGCCCATCAGCATGGGGACGGCAAACGGGGTGACGGCGCGGGCGTCGCCGGTCTTGAAGAAGTCCCAGACCAGCTCGAAGTAACTGCTGACCCCTGCGACAGCGGTGCCGACGAAGACGCCGATGCGGTCACGGGTGTCGTCGGTGATGGGCAGGCCGGACTGCGTGATGGCTTCTTGGGCGGCGACGGTGATGAACTGTTGGTAGCGGTCGCGGCGGCGCACCTCGCGAGCGTTCATGTGTTGCTCGGGCTTGAAGCCCTTGACCTCGGCGGCGATGCGGACGAGGTAAGGGGAGGCGTCGTAGTGCGTGATGGGGCCGACGCCGGTGCGCCCGTGCTTGATGTTGTCCCACGAGGTTTCGGTGGTGTTGCCACACGGGGTGATGAGGCCGAGGCCGGTGATAACCACACGACGGGGCATAACGCTTTACTCCTGTTGATGCGTGAGACGCGGTCGTACAAAACGTGCGCCGTTTTTTACGGTGTATGGGTGTATATCACAACTTGGCGGATGTGACTAGTCGATGGTGTGGTCTGCGTCGGTTGGTCGGTAGGTGCCCTCGACCCATGCTTGGCCGTCTGCGCCGATTTCGCGCTTCCAGACCGGCACGATTTCTTTCAGGCGGTCGATGCCGTAGCGGGCGGCCTCGAAACATCCCTCGTCGCGGTGGCCGGACGAGCAGGCGATGAGGACGGTGTTTTGGCCGACCGACAGCAATCCGACCCGTTGGGCGATGGCGATGCCAATCACGAGCGGCCAGCGTTGGCGGATTTCGCGGGCGACCTGTTTCATCTTGGCGATGGCCATGCTCTCGTAGGCCTCATATTCGAGCTGGAGGGTGCTGGGCAGGTGGCCATCGCGGGTGGTCTGGCCGCGCACCATGCCGCTGAACAAGCAGACCGCGCCGACGGCTGGGGTGGTGATGGCGGCGATGAGCGCGTCGTGGTCGATGGGTGCGGTGGGCAGCAGATAATGCTCGGGCTGGTCGGGCGTGCCATCACCGCCGCTGACGGGCGGGAATAGTGCGAGGGTGTCTCCGCTTTGGAGTGGGGTGGTGGGCTGGGCGAACTCTTCATTGACGGCGGCGAGGCAAGCGGCGAGGTGCGGTGCGGCGTGCGGGTAGCGTTCGGCCAAGGCTTGTTTGACCTGCGCGACGGTGGATGGGGTGTCGAGCGGCAGGGTCAGGCGTGGTTGGCCGATGCGGTCTTTGAGGGTGGCGAACAGCAGGATGGTGATGCTCATTCGGCGTGATAATCTCCGTGGGTGCCGCCGGTCTTCTCGATGAGGCGCAGGCCGGTGATGGTCATGGTGCGGTCTACGGCCTTGGCCATGTCGTAGAGGGTGAGGGCGGCGGTGCTGACGGCGGTCAGGGCTTCCATCTCGACGCCGGTTTTGCCGATGGTCTTGGCGGTGGCGGTGATGTGGACGGCGTTGTTGGCGGCGTCGAGCGCTAGGGCGACCTCGATTTGGGTGAGGGGGATGGGGTGGCAGAGCGGGATGAGGTCGGCGGTGCGCTTGGCGGCCATGATGCCCGCGATGCGGGCGATGGTCAGCACATCGCCTTTCTTGAGCGCGCCGTCGGCGATGAGCTGGAGGGTGTGGGGCTGCATGGTGACGGTGCCGACCGCGATGGCGGTGCGCTGTGAGTCGGGCTTGTGCCCGACATCGACCATGTTGGCGCGCCCGTGTTCGTCGAGGTGGGTGAGGGTGTCGGTCATGCGGCGCTCCGTGCGCTGTTTGGCGTCTTGATAACGAGTATCGGCGACTAGTATACTACGAATGACAGTCATGATGAGGGTAAGTCATCGGTTCATCGAACCGTCGAGGTGGTTACTTGGGCATTTTTCGCAAGGGGATGACGAAGACGCGCCAGTCGTTTTTCGGGCGGATTGCGTCGATTTTGGGCGGTGGCAGCAACATCACCGAGGAGACGTGGGACGACATCGAGGCGGTGCTGATTCAGTCTGACCTCGGGGTGAAGACGACGGGCGACGTGATGGAGCGGTTGCGCTCGAAGGCGCGTAGCGAGGGGATTAAAGACCCCGCCAAGCTGCAAACCGCCCTGCGCGAGGTGTTGAAAGAGTTTTTGAAGTTCCCGCCGACGATGAACATCAGCGGGCGCGAGTTGTCGATCATCCTCGTGGTGGGGGTGAACGGTTCGGGCAAGACGACCACGATCGGGAAGCTGGCCAACCGCTTGAACCGTGCGGGGCGCAAGGTGATGTTGTGCGCGGGCGACACGTTCCGTGCGGCGGCCATCGAGCAACTCCAGATGTGGGGGAAGCGCATCGACGTGCCGGTCATCAGCGCCAAGCCCGGGAGCGACCCCGCGGCTTTGGTGCACGACGCGGTCTCGGCGGCCAAGGCGCGTGGGTATGACATCTTGATTATCGACACGGCGGGGCGCTTGCACACCAACTTCAACCTGATGGACGAGCTGGCCAAGGTGAAGGCGGTCAGCAGCCGCGTGGTGCCGGACGCGCCGCACGAGGTGTTGTTGGTGTTGGACGGGACGAGCGGCCAGAACGCCTTGGAGCAGGCCAAGCAATTCGGCAAGACGGCGGGCGTGACCGGCGTGGTGATTACCAAGCTGGATGGGTCGTCGAAAGGCGGGATGGTGTTTGCGGTGTTCGGCGAGCTGGGGTTGCCGGTGCAGTACGTCGGGTTGGGCGAGGGCATCGAAGACCTGATTTTGTTCAACCCAGAGAACTTCGTGCTGAGCTTGTTCGACGAGAACTGACGATTGAGGAGCCGAGCGCGCCGGGCACGCCCCGGCGTTTTGCGTTATGTCTGAGCTGATTACGAGCGTACAAAACCCACGGGTCAAGCTGGTACGGCGATTGCGCGACAAGCGCGACCGTGAGCGTGAGGGGCGTTTCGTGGTGGACGGGTTGCGCGACCTCGAGCGGGCGTTGGCGTGCGGCCTCGGGTTGGATTTCGTGTTGGTGTGCCCCGAGCTGTTGCGCGAGCCGTTGCCCGATTTGCCGGAAGGGCGGGTGGTGCGCGTGACGGTAGACATCATGGACAAGGTGAGCTATCGGGAAAACCCTGAGGGGGTGGCGGCGGTGATGATGATGCCGCCCACCTTGGGTGCCGACGCGCTGGGGGGTGTGCCGGATGCGCCAATCCTCGGGTTGGTCGGGTTGCAGAAGCCGGGGAACATCGGGGCGCTGATGCGGACGGCGGACGCGGCGGGCTTTCGGAGCGTGTTCTTGATTGACTGCGACTTGGACGTGTACAACCCGAACATCATCCGCAGCAGCACGGGCGCGGTGTTCTTGGGCAACGTGTACCGGCTGAGCGGCGGCCAAGCTCGTGCTTTCTTTCGGGAGCGGGGCGTGCAGGTGGTCGGGACGCACCTCCATGCCGCACAAGACGCTTATGCGGTGGTTTATCAGCCGCGGATGGCGTTGTTGATGGGCACGGAAGACGTGGGCTTGAGCGATGACTGGTTGCCGGCTTGCGATGCGCAGGTGCTCATCCCGATGGTTGGGCGGCTGGCCGACTCGTTGAACGTGTCGGTGGCCGGTGCGATTTTGATGTATGAGGTGCTGCGCCAAACGCGCAGCGCAGAGCGATAGGGATGAGATGCGATGAGCGCATTGGTGACGACCCTGAAGGCGCATGAGGCGGCGATTGCCGACCTGATGGACAAATTGGCCATCGAGGACTTGCGCGGCAAAATCGACGGTCTGGAAGAGCAGGCAGGCGAGGCCGAATTTTGGAACAATGCCGAGGCCGCCCAAAAGACGATGCAAGAAATTTCGCGTTTGAAGGGGCGGATTTCGCCGTGGGTGACGCTGTATGGGCGCATCCGCGACACGTTGGAACTGGCGCAACTGGGCGATGCCAGCCTTGCCGAGGAATTGGAGAAAGAGGCTGCCGAGATTGAGGTCTTGGTGGCGCGCATGTCGGTTCAGGCGATGCTGAGCGGGCAGAACGACGGGAAGGACGCCTTCCTCGCCATTCACAGCGGGGCGGGTGGGACGGAGTCGCAGGACTGGGCGCAGATGCTGGAGCGCATGTATTTGCGCTGGGCGGAAGACAACGGCTACAAGGTCGAGATGATTGACCGGAGCGAGGGCGAAGAAGCCGGTGTGAAGAGCGTGACGATGTGCATCCGCGGTGAGTATGCCTATGGGTATTTGCGGAGTGAGCAGGGGGTGCACCGGCTGGTGCGGATTAGCCCGTTCGACGCGCAAAGCCGCCGCCATACGTCGTTTGCCAAGGTGGAGTTGTGGCCGGACGTGCAGGACGCGACGGGTGAGATCGAGATTGCCGAGAAGGACATCCGCATGGAGGTCTATCGGGCGTCGGGGGCGGGCGGGCAGCACGTGCAGAAGAACAGCACGGCGGTGCGCTTGATCCACATCCCGACGGGGTTGGTGATTCAGTGCCAGAACGAGCGGAGCCAAGCGCAGAACCGTGACAAGGCGATGCAAATCTTGAAGGCGCGCTTGTTGGACATGGAGCGGCAGAAGAAAGAGGCGGAATTGGCGGCCTTGAAGGGCGAGAACATGGACGCCAACTTCGGGAGCCAGATTCGGTCGTATGTGCTGCACCCGTATCAATTGGTGAAGGATTTGCGGACGGATCACGAGACGGGCAACACGACGGCGGTTTTGGATGGCCGGTTGAACGATTTTATGGAGGCGTACCTTCAGATGAAGGTGGCCGAGGGGGGAGCGTAAGGTCGGGTAATGCTCGGTGTATGAGCAGATTGGGCGCGAACCCAGCCGATTGCTTGACGCAACGCGGTTGGGCGCGTATACTACAAGGTACGAATGTGCAAAAGAATGGTGTCATGCGACAAAGAAGCCAGCGTAGGCAACCCAGAGTGCGCCTAACGTATGGCTTTACGTTCGTTTAAGCCAGAACGAACTTCCGCAAATTCCCCAGAACGCTTCGACATGTTCAAGCAGGAGGATGCGCCTTGGCGGCGAAAGACTTTACAGCACTCCGTGTGAGCTTGGCCTCACCCGACCAGATTCGCAAGTGGTCGTATGGCGAGGTGACCAAGCCAGAGACGATCAATTACCGCCGGTTACGCCCAGAGAAAGACGGCTTGTTCTGCGAGGCGATTTTCGGGCCGACTCGCGACTGGCAGTGTTACTGCGGCAAGTACAAGAACATCCGCTATAAGGGCATCATCTGCGATAAGTGCGGCGTGGAAGTGACGCGCTCGGTGGTGCGGCGTGAGCGGATGGGTCACATCGAGCTGGCGGCGCCGGTGGCGCACGTGTGGTACACGCGGCGGGTGCCCAGCTATTTGGGGTTGCTGCTGGACGTGAGCCGGAAGAACCTCGACCGCGTGTTGTATTTCGCGCAGTATGTGGTGACGAACGTCAACGAGGATGCGCGGGCGCGGGCGATCCGCCGGATTGACCGTGAAATCGAGGCGAAAGAGGCAGAGGTCGGCGACGACATCCGCACGCAGATGGCCGAGATTCGCGATACCCGCGATGAGCGTTTGGCCGAGTTCGAGACCCGTGAGGCCGAAATCAACCGCCACTTCGACGAGGAACTGGCGCGGCTGACCGATAAGCTGATGGCGGATGCCGCGACGGTGCAGGCGCGTTTGGAAGTGTTGCGCGGCAAGGTGGCGGAGACCGACGTGGTGGTGGGCTCGGCCAACGCAGTCATCGTGACCAAGGGCGAGGTGGTCACGAATGAGCATTTGGCGCGCATCAAGGACGTGACGAACGACTATCTGAACGACCTTCAGACGGAAATCGAGAACCAGCGTCGGTCGGCATTGGCTGAGCTGGAGCTTGAGCGTGAGCAGGCCAAGCGCACGGCGTCGGATGCGTTGGACGTGCGGAGCACCAAGCTGAACGACCGCATGGGCGACGTGATGAAGGCGGCCAGCGAGGCCAAGCGTGAGCTTCAGCAATTGCACGTGTTGCAGTTCTTGAGCGAGAGCAGCTATCGCGAGTTGCGCTCGAAGTTCGGCTCGGTGTTCGAGGCGGACATGGGCGCGCAGGCGTTCCATCGCATTTTGAAGGGGCTTGACCTCGAGGCGATGGCGGCGGAGCTGTGGAATGAGCTGCGCCACAACAAGAGCAAGCAGCGCAAGAAGAAGGCGACCAAGCGCCTGAAGGTGGTTGAGAGCCTGCGGAAGAGCAGCAACCGCCCCGAGTGGATGATTTTGGAAGTCTTGCCGGTGATTCCGCCGGATTTGCGCCCGATGGTGCAACTGGACGGCGGGCGCTTTGCGACCAGCGACCTGAACGACCTGTACCGCCGCGTGATTAACCGCAACAACCGCTTGAAGCACCTGCTGGAGCTGGGCGCGCCGGACGTGATCGTGCGGAACGAGAAGCGCATGTTGCAAGAGGCGGTCGATAGCCTGATCGACAACAGCCAGCGCGGGCGTGCCTTGAGCCGTCGCGGTCGGCGTGAGCTGAAGTCGCTGAGCGACATGCTGAAGGGCAAGAAGGGGCGCTTCCGCCGCAACTTGCTGGGTAAGCGTGTGGACTACTCGGGGCGTTCGGTAATCGTGATTGGCCCGCGTTTGAAGCTGCACCAGTGCGGCTTGCCCAAGACGATGGCGCTGGAATTGTATCGCCCGTTCGTCATCAGCAAGCTGGTGGCCGACAGCTACGCCCAGAACGTGAAGGGTGCCAAGCGCATCATCGAGCGTGAGCGCCCTGAGGTGTGGGAAGCGCTGGAGCACGTGATTAAGGATCGCCCGGTGCTGTTGAACCGTGCGCCGACCTTGCACCGCCTCGGCATCCAAGCGTTCGAGCCGATTTTGGTGGAGGGCAAGGCCATCCAGATTCACCCGTTGGTGTGCTCGGCGTTCAACGCCGACTTCGACGGTGACCAGATGGCGGTGCACGTGCCGTTGAGCGAGAAGGCCGTGCAAGAGGCGCGTGAGCTGATGCTCAGCTCGCGCAACCTGTTGAAGCCTGCCGACGGCCAGCCCATCGTGGCGCCGGCCAAGGACATGGTGTTGGGTATTTATTACCTGACGATGGATCCGAGTGTCGAGGTGTTGTCGCGGGTGGCGGATGCGGACAAGTTCCGTACCATCGACGCGGTGTACGACCGCGATGTGCGCGTGGGCGTGGCGATGCGCTCGAACGGGTATTACTATGCCCTGAAGAGCCAAATCCCGCTTTTGAGCGTGTATGACGACGAGCGCGTGACGGACGACCGTGGCCGCGCTAAGGTGGTCAAGAAGGCGGTCGATTTGACCATCGAGGCGTTGTTGAGGGGCGATATCGACATCGCGCTGTTCAACGGCTACGAGATGGACAAGATCATACGTGACCGTAAGCTGGGCGACCGCTTGACGCTGGCGAACCTGCACGAGCGGCGGTTGGTGTCGGACATCGACGAGGTGGAGTACCTGTACCGCCTCGGCGAGGTGAAATTGCACACGCCGATTTTGCTGGGCAACATTTATGACGCTTTGCCCCCGCAGGAGCGCCCCGAAATCACCACGGTCGGGCGTGCGCTGTTCAACCGCATCGTGCCGGACGAACTGCGTTTCGTCCAAGAGACGATGGGCAAGAAGCAGCTTCAGGACTTGGTGGCGCGTTCGTTCCAACGCTTGGGTGCCGACCTGACGACGGAGCTGGTGGACTCGATCAAGAACATGGGGTTCTACTACGCGACGGTCTCGGGCACGACGGTGGCGGTGGCCGACCTGACGGTGCCGGAAGAGCGTGCGCGCATCTTGCAGACGGCGGACGAGGCCGTACAGCAAGCCGAGCGCGAGTTCCGGCGCGGGATGCTCTCGGAAGAAGAGCGTTATCAGCGGACGGTCGATATTTGGCGCGAGGCGAAGGACTACCTCGAGTCGTTGATGAAGGGCACGCTCGACCCGTATGGCCCGATTGCGATTATGGCGTTGTCCGGCTCGACCAAAGGCGGTTTCGGCCCGATTACGCAATTGGCGGGGATGCGTGGTTTGATGAGCGACCCGTCTGGGCGCATCATCGACTTGCCCATCCGTAGCCACTTCCGCGAGGGGCTGAACGCGCTGGAGTACTTCATCAGCACGCACGGTGCGCGTAAGGGTTTGGCCGACACGGCGTTGCGGACGGCGGACGCGGGTTATCTGACCCGTCGTCTGGTGGACGTGTCGCAGGACGTGATCGTGAACCGGATGGATTGCGGGACGACCCGTTACCTGACGGTGCGGCGTTCGGACGACATCGGCGGTCAGTCGGTTTACGAGCGTATTTTGGGGCGTGTGGCCGCGCTGGACATGCACGACCCGGAGAGCGGCACCCTGATCGTCGGGCGTAACCAGATGATTGACGAAGATGTGGCTGACCGCATCCAACGCAGCAAGCTGGAAGAGGCGTATGTGCGTAGCCCGCTGACCTGCTCGCTCATCCACGGGATTTGCGCCTTGTGCTATGGGCGTGACCTCGGGCGTGGCGATATGGTCGGCATTGGGTCGGCGGTGGGCATCGTGGCGGCGCAGTCGATTGGTGAGCCGGGCACGCAGCTGACGTTGCGGACGTTCCACAGCGGTGGTACGGCGCAATCGAGCGGTGACATCACCAGCGGTCTGCCGCGTGTCGAGGAATTGTTCGAGGCGCGCAAGAAGCCGAAGGGCGAGTCGGTCATGACCGACATCGCGGGTATCTTGCGCTTGGGCAAGAGCGGTGGCGTCCGCACGGCGACGGTGATTAACTCGGAAGTGTTCAGCACCGAGGTGAACATCCCTGAGGGGTGGTCGATCGAGGTGGCGGACGAGGCAGTCATCAAGGCTGGGACGATCCTCGGGCGTGCGCCGAATGCGGAGGGTGCCATCCCCGCCGAGATGGACGGGACGGTGTACGTCGAAGGGCGGACGTTGTTCATCCGCTATGAGCGCACGATTGAGGAAGTGTACGAAATCCCCTCGACGGCGCGCTTGTTGCCGGGCATCGAGGACGGGATGACGGTGTTCGCTGGCCAGCAACTGACCGACGGCGCCAAGAACCCGCACCGCATCTTGCGCGTGCTGGGCGAAGAGGCGACGCAGATGTACTTGCTGAGCGAGGTGCACAAGGTGTACCGCTCGCAGGGCGTGAACATCTCGGACAAGCACTTTGAAATCGTCATCCGCAAGATGCTGTCGAAGGTGCAAATCACCTCGGGCGGCTCGACCGAACTGCTGCCGGGTGAGCTGATTGACCGCTTGCAATTGATCGACATCAACGCCCGCGTGATTGAGGCCGGTGGTGAGCCTGCCAAGGCGGTGCCGGTGCTGTTGGGCATCTCGAAGGCGGCGCTGAATACCGACAGCTTCTTGTCGGCGTCGAGCTTCCAGCACACGATCAAGGTGTTGGCGGGCGCGGCCATCGAGGGCAAGGTTGACCGGTTGTACGGGTTGAAGGAGAACGTGATCATCGGCAAGCTCATCCCTGCCGGTACGGGCTTCCACACCTACCAAGACCGCGAGCTGATTGCGCCCAACGAGACGTTGGAGTCGCAGGGTGCGCTGGATCGGGATGCCGAGTTGCTGGATGACAGCGACAGCGAAGAAATGCTGATGAACTAAGGCGATACCAGCCTGCCAGAACGCCCCATCTGAACGACAGATGGGGCGTTTTTTTTATTTGGGCTTTTGTGAGAGGGCTTGGGTTAGGTCGTCATCGCGACGGATGGTGATGGTGGGGACGCCGTTGGCGCGTAAGGCTTGGCGGACGCCATCGGAGGAGACGACCGGCACGAACGTGGCGGGGTCGATGTGGATGCACATGGTGCGGACGCCGCGGCGTTGTAGGATGCGGACGCGGTTGAGCCATGTGGTATCGGTGGTGGCGGTGACGAGGATGAGGGTGGTGCCACGGGAGAAATTGGGGGTTTCTTGAGCCAGAATGTGGTCGAGGGTAAGGGGGGAGGTGCTGCGGGCGACGCCGAGGGCTTCGACGATTTGGGTGATTTGGCGGTTGGAGCGGTCGGGCGGGTAGGCGGTGCGAGTCGGGATGTAGGCGGTGAAGCCGACGGCGCGGTCGATGTCGAGGAAATAGGTGGCCAGTGAGGCGGCGATGACGGCGGTGTACTCCTCGGTGGAGGGGGGTGTGGGGCCGTGCATGGAGATGATCGGGCCGATGTCGTTGATGCGGCGGACGCTGGGGTCTTCGGTCAGGGCATGTGTCGAGAAATCGGCCAAGACCCACACGTCGTCGAGCGGGTCGATGTCGTA
Source organism: Anaerolineae bacterium (assembly GCA_025454715.1). GTDB lineage: Bacteria > Chloroflexota > Anaerolineae > Aggregatilineales > Phototrophicaceae > Flexicrinis. The sequence continues at coordinate 6,032 of JALONY010000002.1, read as the reverse complement.
TTCTTTGACCATCAGGCGTTGGTAGCGGGCGCTGGCGCGCCAGTCCACGATGGATAGGCTGTCGCCCGGGGAATAGTCGCGGGCACCGGCGACGTTGGGGGTGACATCGGAGGAGCGCTGGCGGCGAACCTCGCCACCGGATTGGTTGCCGGTGAGCAGGTGGAAACGCTTGATGGGGACGACGCGGGGGGTGACGATGAGCCGCCCGATTTGGGGGATGTGGTGCTGGGGGGTGAAGAGGCCGAACAGGTCGCCACTGCTGACGGTCATGGGGCCGAGGCGAAACTCGCCGCGGGAGATGCAGGTGGTGGCGGCACCCCACTCGAAATGAGCGCGTGGGGCGAGGGCTGGGACGACGTGGCTGGCGCGGTGCCCCGGGAGGTTGGAGTGGTCTTTGACCTCGAGCCAGAGCTTGGGGAAGAGGGCGAGGTTGCGGATTCTGAAGCGTTCTTCGATGCTTTTGCCGACTTGCTGGGTTTGGGTGGGGGTTTTGCGCCCCAAACCGACCCAGCGCACGGCGATATTGGCCCAGAGGAACGAGGCGACCAAGACCCCGAGCAGCAAGAAGAAGGCGTAGAACGGCAGCTCGCGACCGGTGGCGTAGCCTGCGCCGAGGCTGCCGAGGATGAGCAGGTAGACGATGTTGCGGCGCGGGTTGGAGAACATGGTGCGTTAGCGGGTGGCCGCCCCCGGGATGGGGGTGGTGTTAAGGATGTCTTGGACGATTTGGCGGGTGTTTACGTCGCGGTCGTGGGTGATGATGCGGTGCGCGAGGGTGACCTCACCGAGGGCTTTGACATCGTCGGGCAGGATGTAATCGCGCCCGGCCATGGCGGCGCGGGTCTGGGCGGCGCGGAACAGCGCGAGAGACCCACGCGGGCTGGCACCCAGATAGACTTGGGGGTGGCGGCGGGTGGCGTTGACGAGGTCGATGATGTAGCGCTTGATTTCCTCGGCGGCGTAGACATCGCGGACGGCGCGTTGGGCGCTGATGAGCTCTTGGGGGGGGACGACTTGGCGGACGTTGTTGAGCGGGTGGTCGTATTGCTGTGAGGATAAGACGACCAATTCTTCGGCTGGGCTGGGGTAGCCGAGCTGAATGCGGACGAGGAAGCGGTCGAGCTGGGCTTCGGGCAGGGGGTAGGTGCCTTCGTAGTCGATCGGGTTTTGGGTGGCCATGATGAGGAAGGGCTGTTGCATGGGGTAGGTCGTGCCATCGACCGTGACTTGGTACTCTTCCATGGCCTCGAGCAGGGCGGATTGGGTTTTGGGGGTGGCGCGGTTGATTTCGTCAGCGAGGACGATTTGGGCAAAGACGGGCCCCGGGTGGAACTCGAACTGGCGGGTGGCCTCGTTGTAAATGGAGGTGCCGGTGACGGCGGAGGGTTGGAGGTCGGGGGTGAACTGGATGCGGCTGAAGTGTAAGCCCATCGAGCGTGCCAGCGCCTTGGCGAGGGTGGTTTTGCCGACACCCGGGATGTCTTCGAGCAGGATGTGGCCTTGAGCCAAAAGGCTGAGGACGGTCAGGCGGATTTCGTTGCGCTTGCCATAGATGACTTGGCCGACGCTTTGGACGATGCGCTCCGCGACGTTTTGGACTTGCGCGATGGGGGTCGCGGGGGGGACGGGAGGGGTGGGGAGAGAGCGATCAGTCATGGTTTGCCTGTGTGGGATGGGCTTTACAATACGGCATATTATACTGCCGGACTGTGCGGATGGGGCGTAACGCTCACCCTACGGGTGGTGTGCCGCCGCCGTGCTGTGGGTATGCCGAAACCTGCCGAAAAATTAACGGTCTCTTTTTGCGCCGCGGTGGTTTTCTGCTACAATGGTGGCATAACCTTGGGTATCTCTTTTGAACCTTGGACTTGGATGACTCTCCCGCCGAAGCGGGCGGCCAAAGGAGCAGGCAGCGAGATGGCGAAATCGCGCACGGAACACATGGTAGAACGGCTTCGGGATTTGCAGGCGGCTGGCCCGGGTGTAGAGGCCTCGGCGGTCATCAGCGTGGACGGCTTGAGCATTGCCTCGAGCTTGCCGGCCAACATCGAAGAAGACCGCGTTTCGGCGATGTCGGCGGCGATGTTGTCGCTGGGAGAGCGCATCGCGGCGGAGCTGGGGCGTGGCTCGCTAGAGCAGGTGTACGTGCGCGGCAAGGGCGGGTACGTCATCTTGGTCTCGGTCGGTGCCGAGGCGGTGTTGACCTCGCTGGTGCGTGACGACGCTCGCTTGGGGCTGATTTTCCTCGAGATGCGCCGTGCGGCGGATGACTTGGCAAAGTTAATCTAGCCTTAGCGACGGTTCTATTGGACAATGGATGTCCGTGAGTCATTACCGGCGGGTCACATGACCCTGCCGGGTTTTTGTTGTATCCATAGCAGTGGATGAGGTGCAATGAGCAGTCCAAAGTACATCTTCTGCACCGGCGGGGTGGTCAGCTCGGTCGGTAAGGGCGTCACGGCAGCCGCGATTGGGCGGATTTTGAAGGCGCGTGGGTTGCGGGTGGCGATTCAAAAGCTCGACCCGTATTTGAACGTTGACCCGGGGACGATGAGCCCGTATCAGCACGGCGAGGTGTTCGTGACCGCCGACGGTGCGGAGACCGACCTCGACCTCGGGCACTATGAGCGGTTCATCGACGAGAACCTGAACCGGACGTGTAACGTGACGGCTGGGCAGGTGTATACGCACATCATCGACCAAGAGCGGCGTGGGGATTACTTGGGTGGGACGATTCAGGTCATCCCGCACATCACCAACGAGATTAAGCGACGGGTGAAGATGGTGAGCCTCGACGGGGAGCCGGACGTGGTGCTGGTCGAGGTGGGCGGCACGGTGGGCGACATCGAGGGGCAGCCGTTTTTGGAGGCCATCCGGCAGATGCGCCAGACGTTGCCGCGTGAGGATACGTGCTATATCCACGTCACGTTTTTGCCGCACATCGGGGCGACCAATGAGCTGAAGACCAAGCCGACGCAACACAGCGTGCGCGATTTGCGGAGCGTGGGGATTCAGCCGCACGTGATCATCGCCCGCACGGACTTCGCGGTGGCCAAAGACGTGTGCCAGAAAATCGCGCTGTTTTGCGACGTGGACGAGAGCGCGGTCATCCCGTTGGTGACGACGGATTTGTTGTATGATGTGCCGTTGGCGTTGGAAGACGCGGGCTTGGGCGAGTACTTGATCAAGAAGCTCGACCTCGGCGGGCGTGCACACGCGCCCAACCTCGAGGAATGGCGGGCGATGGTGCGGCGGATGCGTGCGCCCAAGCACACGGTGCGGATCGGCATCGTGGGGAAGTACGTGGAATTGCACGACGCCTATATGAGCGTGAAAGAGGCGATTTTCCACGCGGCGAGCCATCTGGAAGCCAAGCTGGAGCTGGAGTGGATCCACAGCGGCGACTTGGAAAAGGAGCGCGGGTGGGAGGCGATGGCAGGCTTGGACGGCATCGTGGTGCCGGGTGGGTTCGGCCATCGGGGCATCGAGGGCAAGATTATGGCGGCGCGCTTTGCGCGTGAGAACCATGTGCCGTACCTCGGGCTGTGCTTGGGGATGCAGACGATGTGCATCGAGTTTGCGCGGCATGTGGCTGGGCTCGAGGACGCCAATAGCTCGGAGTTCGAGAGCGTGAGTGAGCACAACGTGATTGACCTGATGTTGGAGCAGAAGACCGTGAAAGAGCTGGGCGGGACGATGCGGCTGGGGCATTACGTGTGTCATCTGACGGCTGGCTCGAAGGCTGGGCAGGCGTATGGTGGGCGGGCGGTGGTGTCGGAGCGGCACCGTCACCGGTTCGAGTTCAACAACGCCTATCGCGAGGTGTTCGAGCAGGCTGGCATGGTGTTTAGCGGCCTGAGCCCGAACGGGGCGCTGGTCGAAATTGCGGAGGTGGCGGGTCATCCGTATATGGTTGGGTCGCAGTTCCACCCGGAATTTGCCAGCCGACCGAACAACCCGCATCCATTGTTTACGGGGTTGGTGCGGGCTGCGCTGGCGCGTCGGCGCGGGGCGGTGCCCACCAACCAGACACAGGAAGGGTAAGACGATGTCGATTGAGTCTTTCATTCAGGCTCTGCCGAAGGTGGAGCTGGGGTTGCAGTTCGAGGGGTGCGTCTCGGTCGAGGCGTGGCGCAATGTGGCCGACTTGAACGAGGTCAACTTGTTGCTGCGGGCGATGCGCCCGTGGGTGGCGGCGCTGGAAAACCCGGACGTGGCCAAGCTGGACGAGCTGTACGGGGTGGTCAGCCAGTGGGCGAAATACCCTGAGGACGTGATTCGGATGGTATACGACATCGGCGTGATGCTGCACAAGCAAAACGTGAAGTACGCCGAAATCGGGATTACGCCGACCCGTTACATGACGGGTGAGACCTCGTTCGAGGAAGTGATGGAAGCGCTGAGTGACGGGCGTGACCGTGCCAAGCGTGGCTGGGGCGTGGAGATGGCGTGGGTGTTCAACATCCCGCGTGACGAAGCGCGGCGCGGCGACGAGATTGTGCGGTTGGCCAACAGCACGATTGGTCGGCGTCACAACGTGGTCGGGGTGGCGTTGTCGGGGACGGAGTCGGCGCAGCAATTGGCTGGGTTCGAGCGGTCGTTCGCGACGGCGGCCAAGCGCCCGATCGTGCGGGCGGCGCGCACCGGCGAAATCTTGGGCGGTAGCGGTATCGTCGATGCGGTCAAGGCGTTGTCGTTGACGCGCATCATCAGCACGTGGCCGGTGGCTTCGGACGAGGCGGTGATGGCGGCGTTGGCCGAGGCGGGGGTGGCGGTGACGCTGCCGTTGTCGCAGGTCAAGGCGTTCGGCGGTGCCGAGGCGGAGGCGGCGTACCCGTTGCGCCAATTGCTGGACAGCGACGTGCGCGTGACGTTGACCGCCAACGCGACGCACCGCTTGAAGACCAACCCGAACGAGCAATATCTGAAAGCCGTGAAAGACTATGGCGCGACTGCGGATGACCTCGCGGCGTTGGCGTTGAACGGCGTGCACGCCAGCGGCTTGCAAGATGAGCAAAAGCAGGCGATGCTAGACCTGTTTAAGGCCGAGATTGCGGCGGCGCGCAGCGCGCACCTCGGCTAGGTCATTGGCATCGGCAAGGCATTGGAGGGTATATGGCAGGGGTACAAGGGCGGGTCGCCATCGTGACGGGTGCGAGCCGTGGGATTGGGCGCGCCATCGCGCTGGAGCTGGGCAAGCAAGGCGCCTCGGTGGTGGTCAACTACAACAGCAGCCCAGCGGCTGCCGAGGAGGTGGTGCAAGCCATCACCGAGGCGGGCGGTAAGGCGGTCGCAGTGCAGGCCAACGTGAGCGACGAGGCACAGGTCGAGGCGTTGTTCAAGGCGGCGGTCGAGGCGTTCGGCAAGGTGGACATCGTGGTCAATAACGCGGGGGTGACCCGCGATAACCTGATCATCCGCATGAAGCCGGAAGATTTCGACACGGTGATTGACACCAACCTGCGAAGCGCGTGGCTGTGCTGCAAAGCGGCCATTGGGGTGATGATGCGGAAGCGTTACGGGCGCATCATCAACATCAGCAGCGTGAGCGGGGTGGTCGGGCAATCGGGGCAGACCAACTATAGCGCCAGCAAGGCGGGCTTGCTCGGGTTGACCAAATCGTTGGCGCGGGAATATGCCAACCGCGGGATTACCGTCAACGCGGTGGCGCCCGGGTTCGTGCTGACCGACTTGACCAAGGATTTGCCCGCTGAGCTGGTGAGCCAGCTCAATACGGTCATTCCGGTCGGGCGGTGGGGCGCGGTGGAAGAAATCGCGCACGCGACGGCGTTTTTGGCCTCGGATGAGGCGTCATACATCACCGGCCAAGTGCTGAACGTCGATGGTGGGATGGCGATGTAAGGACGCGCCTGATGGGCGTGTGGCGGGGGTGCTGGGCAGGTTGCTCGGCACCCCCGTTTTCGTTTGGGTTACAATGGGTATACCGATAAAAAACGGTTTTTGGCTCGGATAGAGAAGGATTTTGACGAAATGACCTTTGATGCAGGGAAATTGGGGCGTTTGAAGGCGGC
>JALONY010000084.1 GCA_025454715.1 Anaerolineae bacterium | reverse complement strand
ACCAATTTTTGTAGCTCTGGGGCGGCGCCGAGTTGTCCGGCGGTCACGTAGCGCTCGGCAAAACGGCTGAATCGCTCGGCGGTCAGGGCTTTAACGGAATCATCGGTCATGGGGTTGGGGGCTCCGGTGCTTTGGGGGTCAGGCGGCAAAAGCGTAAAAAGCGGCGTACCTCGTCAGCGCCCATCTCGCGCCCGGGCATCAGCGTCAGGTAGCTGTCCGACCACAGCGGGGCTGTTGGGCGGGGGGTGCCGTGGGCGCGCACGGCCTGTTCCGAGAGGTCGCGCAGGCGGGCGACCACCTCGCCGGACGAGGCTTCTAGGGGGGCATCGCAATAGACATACACGTAATCGGCGTGCACGTTGAGGTTGTGGATGCGCCAGCCCTCGGCGTTGAGGTGCGCGTCGAGCTGGAGCACGATGGCTTGGGCGTCCTCGGCGCTAAGCGGGGTGGTGGGGTCGCGTAGCACCCAAATCACGGTGACGGGCAGGGCGGGCACCGGCACGGTATCCGGCTCTGGGGCGTGCTCCAGCGCGTGCGCCACGTGCTCACTTTGTTGGCGGATGTCGCTGAGCGGCACATCGCCCGCGAACGCCAGCGACAAGGTGAACCCATCGGCGGCGCGGCGCGAGATGAGCAGATAATCTTGGCGGCTGGTGGGCAAGGTGACGAAGCGGATGCGGCTGCCCTTGCCGGTCGGCTCCCAATCGTCCCGCAGCACCTCGCGTAGCTCCCCGACCTCCTCGGCGGGCATCTCGCCGACATGGGCGATCAGGTCTCGGGCTTTGGTCAGGATGACGGCAGCAGCGGTCGAGCCGGTGGCGGCTTGGGTCAGGCGGAGGGCTTGGCGCGCCGCATCTTCCTCGGGGCTGTGGGCGGCGAGGCTCTCGGGCAGGGTGAGCGGTGCGGTGCCGCGAGGCTCACGGTCGGATTTGGGGGTGCGCCGCCGCCCAAGTGCCTTCTTGGGCGCGTCGGTCGAGGGTGGGGGCGGCGGGGTCGGGTCGAGGTCGGCGTCGTCCTCGTCGAAGCGCTCCGGCAGCCCGGCGACCTCGACCACCGGCGCGCTAGGCTGATCGGGCGGGGTGGCGGCCTGCACCGCATCGCGGATGGTAGCGCCCTCGGCAGGGGTGGGGGCGGGCGGCTCGTCTTGGGCGAGGCGCTCGCTGAGTGACGGGGGCGGGGTCGGTTGTGTGGGCAGGTTCGGGCGGTCTGGCTCGGTCGGTTGCGCCGTGCGCGGGGTGGGGGCAGGCGGCGCGGCCAGCTCGACCGCTACCTTGTCAATCGTGAGGCGGCGGATGTGCGGCAACAGGTCACGCCCGCGGGTGCCCTCGAGGCCGGCTTGTGCCCCGACCTTGGCGGCGTCGCCCTCGCTGGCACCCACCAAGATAATCGGCAGGTCGGGGCGGCGCTGGCGCAAGGCGGCCATCAGGTCGGTCACTTTCATCCCGCGTTGGCGCACGTCGAGGATGGCGAGGTCGGGGGTGCCGTCGTCTTGGACGTAGCTCAGGGCGTGCTCCGCCGAGGTGAACGGGCGCACGTCGAACACCCCCAGCGGCTTGAGCAGGCGTTGCACGCCGACCGCTTGTTCCAATTGGCTGAGGATGACCAACACGCGGGTGAGGCCGGTGGGCATGGTGGGGGTCTCCGACGATGGGCGGGGCAAATCCTGTAGCGCTATTGTAACGCGAAAACGCGCTTGGCAATATGTGACCACGCAGGCCAACCGTTTTCCAAACCGCGCCGATGTGCGGTATGCTTTGGGGTGCGCCGTATCGCCCAACCGGAGCTTTGCCGATGACCCGCGCCTTCATCTCTTATAGCCGCCGCAACACCAACTTTGCCGAGCGGCTGGCTCGTGACCTGTCCGACGCCGGCGTCGAGGTCTGGATTGACTTCCGCCAAATCCACGCGGGCGAGTTGTGGAAGGAAGAAATCCGCAACGGCATCGAGCGCTCCGAGGTGCTGGTGTTGGTCGTCTCGCCCGACGCCGTGACCAGTGAGTGGGTGCGCTACGAAATCGACCACGCCCGCGCCCACAAGAAGATTATCTTGCCGGTGATGGCGGTCGATGCGATGGCGCAGCTTCAGGGCGTGGAGTCGTTGCGCTGGTTGCTCGATATCCACTTCATCAAATTCGATGGGCGTTATGAGCAAGCCTTCCCCGAGCTGTTGCGCGCCCTGCCGGGCAAGCGGCGCGTCGGCGCGTTCGACAGCGTAGACCCCGCCAGCATCCCCAACCCGTTCAAGGGGCTAGAGGCCTTCCAGCAAACCGACTCGGCCTTTTTCTTTGGCCGCGAGCAGATGATCAAAAAGGCGCTCAACGTGCTCAAGCCCGGGCGACCCAAGCGCTTTTTGGCGGTGGTGGGCGGCAGCGGCAGCGGCAAATCGTCGTTGGTGCGGGCGGGCGTCATCCCGCAATTACGGGCGGGCGCGTTCGCCGGTAGCGAGACGTGGCGCGTGGCCATCTTCACGCCCGGGGAGCACCCGACCCGCGCCCTCGCCACCCGCCTCGCGCCGTTTTTTGGCGATGAGACCGACGCCGAGGCCTTGCTGAACGTGCTCGAATCGAGCCAGACCGCCCTGAGCGACCTCGCCAGCCAATTGTTGGCCGGTGCGCCGGACTCGGCGCGCTTATTATTGGTGGTCGATCAATTCGAGGAAGCCTTCACCCGCGCCCAAGAGCCGCAAACCGCGCAATTCATCGACTTGGTGCGCGCCGCCAGCATCGACCCCAATGGGCGGGTGGTGGTGGTGGCCACCTTGCGCGCCGACTTCTTCGACCGGCTGGGGCGCTACCCGACCTTCGCCGAATTGTTCGAGGGCGACCACCTGTTACTGGTCTCCGAGATGACGCCCGCCAACCTGTTGCGCGCCATCACCGGCCCCGCCGACGCGGTCGGCTTGCTGTACGAGGACGGCCTGCCCGACCGGATTTTGGAGGACGTGCGCCGCCAGCCCGGGTCGTTGCCGTTGTTGCAATACGCGCTCAAGGAATTGTACGCCCGCCGTGATGGCCGCCGCCTGACGCACGCCGTCTACGACGCGATTGGCGGGGTGGCGCAGGCGTTGGCGCGCCATGCCGAGGGCATCTACAGCAAGCTGAAGGGCGGCCAGCAAGACATCGTGCGGCGGGTGCTGTTGCGCCTCGTCGAAATCAGCGAAGACGGGGTGGCCACCCGCCGCCGCGTCGCCCGCCCCGATTTGACCTTCGTCGGCACATCCAACCAGACGGTGAGCGAGGTGGTCGAGTTGCTGACCGCGCCGGAGTCGCGCTTGTTGGTGGCCAGCCGCGAGATTCGCGCTCATGCCGACCAAACTGCCGAGGCGACCGTGTGGCTGGAGGTCGGGCACGAGGCGCTCATCCGCGAGTGGGACAGGCTGAAGGGTTGGATTAGCGACGACTTCGAGAATTTGCGCTTGGGCGCCGACCTGTTGCGCGCCGCGGGCGATTGGCTGGCGGCCAAGCGTGACCGCGCATACCTGATGAGCGGGACGCGCCTGAGCCGCGCCGAGGAATGGCTGGGGCACGCCGACGCCAGCGCCCTCCAGCGCGAGTATGTGCGCGCCAGCGTGGACGAGCGCGAGCGGCTGGAGGACATCGCCGAGCAGCAAGCCCAACGTGAGCTGGCGTTGCAAAAATCGGCGGCGGCGCGCTTGCGCGGGTTCGTGGCCTTGCTGGTGCTGGCATTGTTCGTGACGGCGGGCTTGGTCGTGTTCGCCTTCCAAGAGCGTGACCGCGCCGAGCAAAACGCCCGCATCGCCGAGGAAAATGCGCGCATCGCCGACGAGAACCGCCAAGAGGCGGTCAACAACCTCGGGCAGGCCAACAGCTTCGCGTTGGCGGCGCTGGCCGACCGTGCGCTGGGCGACGGCGAAAACGACCTCGCAGTGGCGCTGGCGGTCGAGTCGAGCGTGATTGTCGCACCTGCGCCGCCCCAGAGCCGCCTGACCTTGGCGCAGGTGGCGTTTGCGCCCGGCACGCGCCGCGTGATGACCCCGTCGGGCGTGGATATGTTCGACGCCGACCTGAGCGGTGACGGCGCATTTGCCGTCAGCGTGGGCGAGAGCGTGACGTATTGGCGCGTCAGTGACGGGAGCGCGGTCGCGCAGATGCCCGAGTCGCTGTCGGACGGTACGCCGGTCAACGCCGAATATCGCTCGGCGGCTTTGTCGCCCGTGGCGGCGCTGGTGGCGGTCGGCTTGTCTGATGGCGGGGTGGTGCTGTGGTCGCCGGAGGACGGCGAGGCGCGCCGGATGTTCGGCGGGCACGCGGGCGCGGTGCTGGGCGTCGCCTTCGACTCGCTGGGTGAGCGGGTGGTCTCGGCGGGCGCGGACGGGCAAGTCATCGTGTGGGGTATCGACGGGCAACCCATCAGCTTCATCGTCGATGCCCACCTGACCGAGGTCACCGGCGCGCAATTCTGGCCGGTCGATGAAGGGGTCATCGTCAGTGCGGGGCGCGATGGGCGCATCGTGCAGTGGGACGCCACCAGCGGCCAAAATTTGCGCGTCATCACCACCGCGACGCCACACCTCGACCTCGATTTGAGCCTCGACGGGCGTTTGGCGGCCACCGGCGGCACGGGCGGCGCGGTCATGGTCTGGGAGCTCAGCGACGGCCTGCCGACCGGCACCAGCAGCACTCGCCCCATCCGCGAGCAACAGGGCGGCGGTGCCAATGACAGCGTGCAGGCGTCGTTGCCGTTGTTCACCTACCCGGGGCACGCCACCGATGCGGTGGTGCAGGCGGTGGCGCTCAGCCCCGACGCCACCCAGATTGCTTCGGCGGGCACCGATGGGTTGGTGTTCGTGTGGGATGTGCTGTTGGCGGGGTCGCCGGTCTTGACGTTCGACGTGCCCAACGAGGCCGAATTGGTCTCGCTGGCCTTCAGCGCGGACGGGCGGCGCTTGTTGAGCGGTGGGGCGACCGACGACGCGGCGGTGTTGCGCGTGTGGGACGTGGTCGAGTCGTCGATGGTGCGCGATTTCGTCGGGCATTTGTCGAGGCCGGTCGTGCAATTCTTGCCCGGCGAGGCTTTGGCGGTCAGCGCGGGCGCGGTCAACCGTGGCGGCGCGCAACAGGCCAACGTGTTGTGGGTGTGGGACGTGATGAGCGGGCGCATCGTCCAAGAGCTGAGCGGGCATACCGGCAGCATCACCGCGCTGGATGTCAGCGCCGACGGGCGGCGGGTGGTCTCGGTCAGTGCCGACCGGACGGTGCGGGTGTGGGACATCGGCACGGGCGTCGGGCAATTGGTCGGGACGACCGGCACGGCCTTGACCTCGGTGGTGTGGTTGCCCGATGACCGCACGGTCATCAGCGCCGGGCGCGATGGGCAAATCCGCGTGTGGGACACCCAAGACCTGCGCTTGATGCGCTCGTTCATCGTGACCGGCCAAGCCCCGCCGGTCATCCAAGCCATCGTGCTGGGCGCGGACGGCCAAACCCTGTATAGCGGCGGCGCGGAGCGGCGGGTGCGCGTGTGGGATGTCGCCAGCGGCCAGCAGCGCCGCACCATCGAAATCGACGACCGCGGCATCCAGTCGTTGGCGGTCGATGCGCTGGGGACGCGGGTGGCGGTCGGGACGACCGGCGGGCGGGTGGCGATTTATGGCACCGCCGACGGTGCGTTGGTGCAGCGCTTGGCGGGTCACGCCCAAAACGTGCTGTCGGTCAGCTTTAGCCCCGACGGCCAAACCTTGCTCTCGACCGGCGTGGACGGCACCTTGCGGGTGTGGGACTTGGAGACCAGCTTCGAGATTCGGCGCTACACCATGCCCGACCCGTCGTTCGAGGGCATCCAGACCGCCGTGGTCAGCACAGACGCGCAAACCGTCCTGACCGCGCTACGCGACGGGCGCTTGCGCTTGTGGCGCTTGTACCCGAGCTTGGACTCGCTGTTGGCGTGGACGTTCGCCAACCGCTACGTGCGCGACCTGACCTGTGCCGAGCGTGACGCCTTCCGTTTGTTCCCGTGCGATGCGTCGGGCGTCTCGCCCTTGCGCGACGCGCCGGACTTGCCGACGCTCAACGCGCTCCCGCTCTCGACCTTGCTGTTGGGCGAGGGCGTGCAGGCCGAGATTAACACGCTCAACGGGCTGAGCCAGCGCTTGCGGGTCGCCCCCGGGGCGATGACCAACGCCGACATCCTGACCAATCTGCCCGACGGCAGCATCGTCACCCTGACCGGCCAAACCCGCGAGGCCGTCGGTTTCCGCTGGTGGGAGGTCGAGACCGAGAGCGGGCGAGTCGGTTGGGTGGTCGAGTATGACCCCAACGACGGGGTGCAGGCGCTGGTGCCGGTCGAGGCCATCCCGTGAGCGCAGGGTTCGACGCGGCCAACCTGCCGCGCCAGCGCTTTCGGCGGGGGCAACGCTTGCTGGCCAGCTTGCGCGATACCCGCCGCTTGTTGGTCGAGTTCCGGCTGACGTTGCTCTTGTTCGCCCTGACCACGTTCGGGGCGGGCGCGTTGTACGGGGCGATGCAGAACAGTTACGCCCTCGCGCCCGAAGACCTCGTGCCGGTCATCGATTTGCCCTACGTGATGGCGCAGATGATGACGTTGCAAGCCTCGCCACCCCCCGCGGGGATGCCCGCCCCGCTGGTGCTGTTTTGGTACGTCATGCCGTTTTTCGGCTTGTTCGTGCTGGGGCAAATCGTGCTGTTCATCCAGTTGTTTTTCGACCGGCGCGGGCGTGCTGCCGCGCTTCAGGAGGCTTTGGCATCGACCATGAGAGACCATACCATCGTCGTCGGGCTGGGGCATGTCGGCCTCGGCGTGGTGCGCTCGTTGCTCGACCTCAAGACGCCGGTGGTGGCGGTCAACGCCGGTTTCGACCCCGCCACCGCCGCCTTGCTCGACCAAATGGAGGTCGTCCGCATCGACGGGGACGGGCGGCGCGCCGAGGTGTTGGC
>JALONY010000083.1 GCA_025454715.1 Anaerolineae bacterium | reverse complement strand
AGCGACAAACCGCCAATCACGAACGTGATGAACGTGACCGGGATGCGCTTGGCGAGGCCGCCCATGTTCATCATGTCTTGCGGGTCGAACTTGTGGCCGTGGGCGTCGTGACCATGCCCGTGGGCGTCGTGCCCGTGGGCGTCATGACCGTGGGCGTCATGACCGTGCGCCTCGGCGGCTCATCGCCGTGGGCGTGCGCGTGGACGTGGTGCTCCCCGTGCTCCATCGCATGGATGACCGAGCCGGAGGCCATGAACAACAGCGCCTTGAAGAAGGCGTGGGTAATCAGGTGGAAGGCGGCGGCGACGTAAGCACCGATGCCGAGCGCGGCCAGCATGAAGCCGAGCTGCGAGATGGTCGAGTAGGCCAGCACCTTCTTCACGTCGTTTTGGGCGACGGCGATGGTGGCGGCGAACAAGGCCGTAAAGCCGCCGATGATGGTCATCAGCATCAATGGCGAGGTCAGGTCACCGTCGTGCGGGTGGCCGCCCACTTCCATCAACGGGAAGACGCGGATGACCGCGTAGACACCGGCGCTGACCATCGCGGCGGCGTGGATCATCGCGCTGACGGGGGTGGGGCCTTCCATCGCGTCGGGCAGCCAGACGTGCAGCGGGAACTGCGCCGACTTGCCGACCGTGCCGATGATCAAGAAGATGCTAATCAGGCCAGCCGCGTTGATGCCGGTGAAGACCAGCGCGGGGGTGTTGCCCAGCCGCTCCAGCACCTCGGCGTTATACAGGATGTCGCGGAAGTTGAGCGTGCCGGTCAGCGAGTACAGGTACACGATGCCCAGCAGCATAATCACGTCGGCGATGCGGGTGGTGGTGAAGGCTTTGATGGCGGCCTTGTAGGCGCTGTGCTTTTCGAACCAGAAGCCAATCAGCAGGTACGAGCACAAGCCCATGACTTCCCAGCCGACGAACAGCAGCAGCAGGTTGTCGGCCACCACCAGCGTCAGCATCGCGCCAGCGAACAGCGAAATCAGCGCGAAGAAGCGCGATTGGCGCGGGTCGTGCGCCATATAGCCGATGCTATAGACGAAGATGCAGAACACCGCCAGCGGCACCATAATCAGGAACAAGGTGTTGAGCGGGTCGATCATCACGCCCATCGTCAAGCTGGTGGTGCCGGTGGCCAGCCAATCGACGGTGTTGGCGAAGACTTGCTCGCCGAAGGTGCCCTCGAAGGCCAGCACCTGCCCGACGATCGTCCACGAGATGGCCCACGCGGCGATGATGCCCGCGAGGCCGACCGTGATGCTGAAGACGCGGCTGGACGGGCGCACGACCTGCACGGTCATGCCGTCGTAGTCGGGGTGGTGGCCGCCATACTCGTGGTCGGTGGCGGGCACGGGCTTGGAGCGGTTGGTGAACAGCGTGATGATCAGGAAGGCCAAGAGCGGGCCGACCGGCACGAGCCACGGGAGAATGTTGGGGTTGGTTAGGTCAATCATGAACGACAGCGCCCCTCGCGTTACCAGCGCAACATATCGACGTCATCGACCGCAACCGACCGGCGGCTGCGATACATCGCGATGATGATGGCGAGGCCGACCGCGGCTTCGGCGGCGGCGACCACCAGCACGAACGCCGTGAAGGCTTGGCCAGCCATGTTCAGCGGGTCTTGAAAGCGCCAGAACGCCACCAAGTTCAGGTTCACGGCGTTGAGCATCAGCTCGACGCCCATCAGCACGGCCACGGCGTTCTTGCGGCTGAGGACGGTGTACGTCCCCAAGCAGAACAGCGCGGCAGCGACAGCCAGATACATCCAAAGCGGTACCATGTGCCTCTTACTCCTCCTCGTGCTGGCGTGCAATCACGATGGCGCCAATCATGGCGGCGGTCAGCAACAGCGACGCCACCTCGAACGGCAGCACGAACTGGTTGCCATCGACCAATGCAACGCCGAGGTCAACGGTGGTGGCGACCACCGTGCTGGCGTCTTCGGGGCGTGCGTTGCCCCAGACCGGCACGACCACGCCCGCCATCAAGACCACGAACAGCAAGACCACCACAATCAACGACGACCACCATTGGCTGGTGAAGCGCTGACGGAGGTTGGTCATGCTGCGCGTGAGCATCACGGCGAACGTGAACAAGATGCCGATGGCACCGATGTAGACCAGCACCTGCACCGCGGCCAAGAACGGCGCGCTGAGCAAGACGAACAAGCCCGCAACCCCGAACAAGCTGACGATCAGCCAGACCGAGCCACGAACCAAGTTCTTGTTGAGGACGACGCCTAGTGCGCCGCCCAGCGTCAGGATGGTAAAGAACCCGAACGCGATGGCTTCTGGGGTCAACCCGCCAATGACCATACTCACCCCTCTCCTCGCAAAAATGCGCGGTTCGCTGTGTTGGGCTTCCACCGCGAACCGCGCCCCATTAAAGCCGATACCCTTAGTCGCCGACCGCAACGCTGGCGGCGGTGGCGGCGTTCATCTTCTTGGCCTCGTCGGCGGCGCGTGCCGCCCGGCCTTTCGAGCGCGCCCACGACAACATGACGTAGGCCACGAACCCGTTCCCCAGCAACAAAATCAGCGTCTGGGGGATGTTCTGGAGGAAGTTGCCCGCGTCGGCGGGCCCCAGACCGGCCTGCTTGATGACCTGAAGCAGGAAGGCGGTCACGACGAGGTTCAAGATCGACATCGGGACGAGGAACTTCCAATTGAAGTTCATCATCTGGTCGATGCGCAGGCGCGGCACCGAGTTGCGCAACCACAGCGACAGCATGTACCACACCGAGGCCTTGCCCAGCAGGTAAATCGCGCCCAAGATGGGCGCTTGCTCGGCGAATGGCCCCAGCCAGCCGCCGCTGAAGAAGACGGCCATCAGCACGCCGTTGGTGAAGACGTGCATGAACTCGCCCGCGAAGAACATCGCGAACTTCATGCCGCTGTATTCGATGTTGAAGCCGGCCACCAATTCGGACTCGGCCTCCAGCAGGTCGAACGGGGCGCGCCCGGTCTCGGCCTGTGAGCTGATGAAGAACAAGAAGGCGGCCACCGGCGCGCTGAACATGAACCACATGCCGTATTGCGCGGTCACGATGTCTTGCATCGACATCGAGCCCGCCAGCATGACCGGCACCAAGATGGCCATGGCCAGCGGCACTTCATAGCTGATGAGCTGCGCCACCACGCGGAAGGCGCCCAGCAGGGCGTACTTGTTGTTGCTGGCCCAGCCCGCCATCATGACCGCCAGCGTGCCAATCGAGGCGACGGCGATGGTGTAGAGCGCGCCAATCTCGAGGTCACTGCCGATGTGATAGGGCGAGAACGGCACGACCGCCCAAATCAGCAGCACCGAGGCCACCATCAAGGGCGGGGCGAAGTTGTAGATGGGCTTGTCGGCACCTTGCGGGGTGATGTTCTCCTTGCCCAGCAGCTTGACCACGTCGGCCAGCGGCTGCAACAAGCCGAACGGCCCGACGCGGTTGGGGCCGATGCGGTCTTGGATGCGGGCGGCGAACTTGCGCTCGACCCAAATCAGCAGGATGGTGACCAGCAAGGGGAAGGTCGCGGTCAGGGTGACGCCGAGGAAGATCGAGATGAACTCGGCGAGGCCGCTGTCCATCCCGCCTGCGCTCAGGCATTGTGCCAGTTGGTTGATGCAGTCCATAGGTGTCTACAATCCCTTCTTTACGACCCTAGTCCCACGCCAGCGCGTTCTTGCCCCACGCATAGAACAGCGCGTCGGTCAGCAAGAAGATGAAGAGCAACCCCGCGCCGAAGGCGAAGAAATCGAGTTGCTTGTAGGCCAGCGCCCACGGGAACAGGAAGACCATCTCGACGTCGAACACGAGGAAGATCAGGCCGTACAGGTAATATTGAACCTTGAACTGCACCCACGTATTGCCGACGGTCTCGACGCCGCATTCGTAGGTGTCGGTCTTGATGGCGTTCGGCTTGTGTGGGGCAAACACCCCGCCGAGGACGATCGGCAGGGCGGGCAGCAAGGGCGCAAGCAAGAAAAATACGCCGATGAAAGCCCACTCGTTCAGCACATTCATGGGGCAGCTCCGTTACATCACAGTCTGACTTCGCGACAACGCGCCTAACTTGCGTCGATATTCACAAATCGCGCACAGTATACCACCCTGACCGGCGTGCTGCAATTGCGCCCTGACGGGTCGGCGGCGGGCAAACGGTGGATGGCGCACGGTGGATTCGACTGCGCCGGATTGTATCACATGCACAATCGAAAAAGAAAAAAGAGGGTGCAAGCTATGCCCTGAGAAAGAAACTGGGGTAATGGGAAGACGAGGCCTTAGCCCGCGTATCTTCAAACCGAATGCCTGTTAGCCCGATACTTCAGCGTCGGGCGGGCGTTGGCCTTTGGTTTGAGGCGCAACCTCATTTCAGATGAGGCGAACAGATGTAAAATAAAGCGTCGAAACTCTCAATAAGGCCTATCGCCGATGCGCTAAACTCACGGGGGCGCTCTCGTCTCTATTCAACAAGCTCAAAGAAGGTATCGATGCGCTGGAGAACAGGATACGTACTGGCGTTGGTGATGATCATGGTGGTGCGGATTGGCGCACGAAGCCAAGACGACGCGCCTCTCCCACCCTATTTGTATTATCATTCACCGGCCATTGGTGGGTTCGTGATTGAACGGGCAGACGGCTCGGATCATCACACACTTGCGCTTGGGTTTACCGACGCGACCCAAAACATCTTGCGCGATGTGCTTTGGTCGCCCTCGGGGCGCTGGGTGGTTTGGCAGACCGCCGTCTATCGTGAACTCAGCACGTCGTTCTACCGCGCATGGGGCACCCGCGTGGATGGGTCGGCACGCTTGACGGTGCTGGAATCTCCACACGACATATGGGTCGATACCCCCCTATTGACGTGGGCACCCGACCGTGACGTTTTGTTGGTCGTCCAAATCACTCGCCCCTCAGACGGTCTCGGTGAGCCAGCGACTGCACATTATCGACTCATCGAGCCCGACACCAACACCATTCTCGCCAATCACGATATCCCTCTCGGTACCAGCTTCGTCATGGCAGACCCGCGCAACTTCGAGATGGTTTGGCTACCCGATGCGCGAGGGGTCGTCGTTTCTACGGTGTGGGATTTGGCGGGGGCACCGGCCAGCATCGTAACGCTGGGGACGACGGGCATCGTATCGACGATAACCACCACGCAACGCCAATTCGCAGGATTGTTGCCAGATGGGGCATACGGACTTTTGGAGGGGCGAGGTCTCACCATCTATCGCAACGACGGCAGCACGGAACGTTATCCCCTCGACACTGAAACCGAGGTCTCTCATCGCTTCAGCACATCGCCGGACGGCCTGACCGTTTTGGCCTTCGACGCCTTCGGACGGTTCTGGCGGCTTGACCATGCAACATTACAAGCCGTCCCGATCATCACCAAGGCTGGGCAAGAACAATTACCGCCCGTGCCGCTATGGTCATCGGACGGCGCACGCGCCCTCTATGTCGATACCGACGGTGTTTATCAAGTTTACGAGCGCGTCAGCGACACGGTACAGGAGCTGTTCGATGTCCCTGACCATCTGCATTGGGCTTGGGCAGATGATGATCGGCAAGTGTTGTTTTATCAGGCTGACCGTGTGACGGTCTATGACATCGTCTCACATCAGTCTACGACGCTGGAACGGTGGATCAATTTCGCACTCTCGAACGACGACCTATTCAATCCCGTTGGCTATCCCTTTTATCCGTCGCCCGATGGTCGATATGTCGGGACGACCGACCGGCGAATTTATTTCGATGGATCATCTTTTCGAGAGTTCACGATTCACAGCGCAGCAGTAAACATCTCTCTGGCGGTAGAGCTGTATGTGTGGCATCCGACCGAATCGTGGGCAATCGTCGGGGCGAACCTTACCGAGGCGGGGTGCTGTGGGGCAACCGCCTTCGGTGCGGTCAACGCACAATCCACCTCGGTCATGCAACAACGCGAGCTGACGATTGGGCGGGGCGATATTGCCGGATGGTTACCCGATTCGGTCATCCCACATCTAGTACCCCCCGCCCCATCGCCTTAGCGCTGCTTCTCCAGCAATGTGCGCGTGATTTGCTCGAGGTGGTCGGCGTCATGGTGCCCGACCTGCTGCATCAGGTCGTACAACGTCAAGAGGCCGTACTCGGGGTGCACGCCGCTGCGCTCCAGTTGCTCCGGCGTCAGCGCTTCATAAAAGGCCACCAAGCGGGCGCGCTCCGCCTCCATGTCGGCCAAAACGACCAGCGGGTCTTGGGCGTTATACTGCCCGTCGATGACCATCTGGAGGTGCTGGCGCGGCACGAAATGCGGCAGGTCTTCGGCCATGACCGAGCGGGCGCGCTCATGAAAAATCGCGTTGAAATCGCGCAGGTGGCACAGCGCTTCCAAGGCCGTCCAGCCGCCTGCCCCGCCGTCGCGGTAGGTGGTCAGGTCTGCGGCGGGCGTGTTGCGGATGACGTGGCCGATGGCCTTCATGGTGCGCTGCATCAGCGCGAGGTGGCGGTTGCGGAGGCGGAGCAAAAGCGAGTCGAGCTGTTCCATGAGCCGGTTGTCCTTTGGGGAGTAGGTGCGGGTGTCGGGTGTGTATACCCCCGTTTGGGCATGGGCGCAACCACGAAATCACGCCCAACGCACCACCAGCGCGTAATACTCGAAATGCGCCTCGACATCCGCCAAGCTCGCAAACCAATCATCGAACCCATCGCGCCCCGCGAACGACCCATCTCGGCTGTAAAACACGAGGTGCGGGTCATGAGTGCCACCGCTCGGCTGCACGCGCACCCACCACCCCGCGCAATCGCCACCGGCCAGCCGATACGCCCCGCTGAGCAATTGCCCGCGCACCCCCACCCGCACCTCAACGCTCATGGCGTCATTCCCCCGCGTGGGTGAAGGCCAAGACGCGGTTGGCCACCCCAAACCCCGCCGACTGGTAAAATTGCCGGTTGCCCGCGTTGCCCGCCTCACAATTGACCAACACGGTCTGGGCGCCCCGCGCTTGCAAGCGGCGCATCCCCTCGTGCAGGGCGGCCTTGCCCAAGCCACGCCGGTGGAAGGCGTGGCGCGTGCCGACCGGCTCGAACACGCCTAGCGCGTTCTCGGCGTCCAGCCACGCCATCGCGAACGCCACGACCGTGCCGTCCGGCGCAACCACCGC
>JALONY010000082.1 GCA_025454715.1 Anaerolineae bacterium | reverse complement strand
TCTATACGGTCGGGTGGCACGCGCTGGCGCGGGAGGTCTGGAACGCTTATACCGAGGCCAAATACCGCCGTAACGTCCTCGATTTCAACGACCTCGAGCATTTGGCCGCCCACGCCCTGCGCGATGACGCGGTGGCGGCGCGCTACCAAGCCCAATTCGCCCAAGTCATGGTGGACGAGTTCCAAGACACCAGCGCCGCCCAATGGGACATCATCCGGCGGGTTGCCCCACCCACCGAGCGCGGCAGGTTGTTCATCGTCGGCGACCCCAAACAGTCGATTTACGGCTTTCGCGGCTCCGACCACACCGTGTTTGCCGCCGCCAAAACCACCCTCGCCCACAGCATCGCCCTCGATACGTCCTACCGCACGCACGCGCCGTTGCTGGACGTGCTCAACGCCTTGTTTGCAGAGGTAATGAAACCGCCCGCCAACGCACGCAACCTTGAGGCTTACGTCGAGTTCGAGCCGTTGACGGCGCACCGCACCACGCCCAACCAGCCCACCGCCCCCTATTTCCGCGTGCACACGTTCAACCCCAAACAAGACCTCGTTGAGGGCGTCACGAAATGGTCTGCCGATGATATTCGCGTCCAAGAAGCCCGCCACATCGCCGAACACATAGCCGCCTTACAAGCCGAGGGCGTGCGCTGGGGCGACATCGCGCTACTTTTTCGGGCAGGCACACACTTCGACACCTACGAGGATGCCCTGCGCGCCCATGACATCCCGTTTCAGACCAACGCCGGGCGTGGTTATTTCAACCGCCGCGAGGTCGAAGACCTCACGCACGCGCTGAGCGCGCTGTTCGCCCCGCATGACGACCTCGCGTTGGCCACCACCCTCCATAGCCCGTTGTTCGGCCTGAGCGATGCCGCCCTATACGTGTTGCGCCGCGACCCTCTCGTCTCGCTGTGGGACGCCCTCACCGCCGCCCCGCCCGCCGACTTCCCCACCGATGAATTGCCACAGCTCGACCTCGCCCGTGCGGTCTTGAACACCCTGCGACCCAAGGCGCGCCGCACCCGCGTGGCCGACCTGCTGCGCGAGCTGCTGGAGCGCACCGGCACCCTCCCGATGGTCGAGGCGCAATATGCGGGCGCACAAGCCCGCGCCAACCTACACAAGATGGTCAGCTTGGCCGAGCGCAGCGGCATGATTACCCTCAGCGCGTTCCTCAACTACCTGACCCAAGCCAAAGACGCCGAAGCCCGTGAGTCCGACGCGGCCTTGGACGCCGAAAACGCGGTGCAAATCATGACCATCCACGCCAGCAAAGGGCTGGAGTTCCGCGTGGTATTCCTGCCCGACGCCAGTAGTAAGGGCGGCGGCAGCGGCGCTGCACGCTTACTGCTCAGCCCAGAGCGCACGCTGGCCTGTAGACCACCGTCTAAGGGTGAAAAAGACAAAGACAAGCCTCCCCAAGCGCCTATCACCCAGCGCGCCATCGACGCCCAAAACGACCGTGAGTCCGCCGAGGCCTTGCGCGTGTTCTACGTCGCCGCCACCCGCGCCAAAGACCTCTTAATCGTGACCGGCTCTGCCAGCGAGTCGGACAACACCAAACTCGGGAAAATTCTCGCGCAACGAAACACGCTGCAAAGCGACTTTAACGACTCGGTCGCGTTCGCCGACATCGTCGCCAAGCCAGTCGTCCGCCAACGCGCCCAAACCGCCCCCAAGGCCATCCCGCCCGCCGTCGAGGGCATCGCACCGGTCGCCCCCGACCTGCTCCAGACCGTGCCCAGCCAACCGTTCGACCGTGCCCGCCACATCACCACCACCGACCTCGCCCACCTCAGCCAAAGCCAACATGCCGACACCGACGATGCGCGCAACGCCGCACGGGCGCGCTTCCGGCGCGGGGTGGTCGGCCAATCGGACTCGCCCATCCGATTCTTGACCGGTGGCGAAGGGTCGGGGCACGCACCGGCGCGCATCGTTGGGGAGGTGGTGCACGAGGCCATCCGTTTCGGCTACGACGCCCTGACCGGTGACGCCCTACGCAGCTTGTTGCAGGGGCTGGTCTGGTCGCAGTCGGTCGCGCCCAACCTGCACGACGACGCCGTGACCCGCGCCGCCGACCTGCTGGAGCAGTACCGCGCCTCGCCCCTCTACCACGACATCCAAAACGCCGGTGAGCACGTCTACCGCGAAATCCCGTTCGTCTACGCGCTGGGGGCGCACAAGCGCATTATCCACGGCCAAATCGACCTGCTCTACCGCACGGCGGGCAGCGCGTGGGTCTTGGTGGACTATAAGACCGATTACGTCCCTCAGCGGGACTTCACCGCCCACTCGCAACGCCACCTGACCCAACTGGCCGTCTACACCCGCGCCGTGCGCGAGCGCTTGGCGCACCTGCCCGACCTCGCCCTGACGACCAAGCTGCACTACATCGCCTATAACCACACCCATCTCTTGCCTGCCGACCAGCTCGAGGCCGCCTTAAGCACCGACCTCGACCCACTCATCCACGCCGCCCTGAGCGAGGACGCCCGTGATGGGTAAGCTGTGGGATGGCCTCGTCCCGTCATGGATGACCCTCGCCAACCCCGCCGTGCGCCTGCTGGTCGGGCGGGAGCGCTTCGGCCAGCCGCCCGCGTCGTGGCTCCTCGGGTTGCGCTGGGCGGGCATCCTCGCCTATTTCCTCGCGGTCATCAGCGTGCTGTTGCTGGGCGTCACCCCTCAGCCCACGACTGCCGATGACCTGTTGTTGCTGGTCATCTTGCAAGCGCTCGCCAGCGCCAGCGTGTTCAGCTACACCCTACACGCCTTCCACCGCTTGCGCCGCAACGGGACATGGGACATGGTACGCACCACCGCAGGGGGCACCCGCCAAGCCATGCGCGCCGCGTGGGCGGCCACCTTCCACCGCCTCGGCTGGTCATCGTTCGTGATGTTGGTTCTGCCCCGCCTGCTGTTGACCGGCGTCGTCTTGCGCGATTTGACCGCTTTTCGCGGCGAATACCTCGCGCAAATCGTCGGGGCGGCACAGCCCTCGTTACCATGGACGCTCGGCGTGCCGCTGGTCGCCCTGCTCCTCGGCATGAGCCTCGTCCTGCCCTTCACCAGCTTATCGGTCGAGGCCGCCAGCGGCCTATTGCTGTCCACCTTCACCCGCACCGGCTGGGTGGCTGGCCTGCTACAAGCGGTGCTGATTGCCTTGCGCGTCGGTTGGGGCGTGCTGGGCGGGCTGGCAGGGTATGCCGTCCTCAGCCAAACCGAGGCGGGTCTCAGCATTGCTCAGCCTGCCAATGCCCTGCCCGTCCTGTTGGTCAGCGGGGCGCTCGGTGACCATGCCGGGCTGTTGGTCAACACCCGTGCGCTCGATACCGTCTTTCGCGATGTGCCCTATAGCGTGTTCATCGGGGTGGGCTTGTTGGGCGTCGCCCTCGCCCATCTCTTGCTGACCGAGGGCTTGCTGGCGTGGGCGGCGCGCCGCGCCCAACGCTTCTAAACCGCCGCTTCTTCCCTCAAAACCGCCTTGTGACTGGTATTTTCGCCGCGCTTTATGGTATACTATTCACAGTTCAATTTAGACAAAATGCACAAATAGGTGTCGGATGATGCTTCCCCCCTTCCGAAACGAGCCTCATACGGATTTCACAAATCCTGCCCATGCCGCTGCGTTCCGCGCCGCGCTCCAGACCGTCCGCGCCACCCTCGGGCAGACCTATCCGATGCACATCGGGGGGCAGGCCGTCCACACCGAGCAGCATTTCCCCACCCTCAACCCCTCCAACCCCTCCGAGCGGTTGGCACATTTTGCACAAGGCGATGCCAGCCACGCCGACCAAGCCATCGAGGCTGCCCGCTGTGCTTTCAAGACGTGGCAATACACCCCCGTCCAAGAGCGCGCCGGTTACTTGTTGCGCGCCGCCGCCGAGATGCGCCGCCGCAAGCACGAGTTCAGCGCCGCGATGGTCTTGGAGGTCGGCAAGTCGTGGTCAGAAGCCGACGCCGACACCGCCGAAGCCATCGACTTCCTCGAGTATTACGCCCGCCTCGCGGTCGAAATCGCCGACTCGAGCGCGAAGCTCACCCCGTTCGAGGGCGAACACCTCACCCTGACCTACATCCCGCTGGGGGTCGGGGCGGTCATCCCGCCGTGGAACTTCCCGTGTGCCATCACCTGCGGCATGGCCAGCGCCGCCCTCGTGACCGGCAACACGGTGGTGCTCAAGCCTGCCGAGCAAAGCCCGCTCATCGCATGGATGCTGTGCGAATTGTTCTGGGACAACGGCTTGCCCGCCGGTGTCCTCAACCTCGTCACCGGCCCCGGGCACATCGTCGGGGCGCGCATGGTCGAGCACCCGCAAACCCGCTTCATCGCCTTCACTGGCAGTCGCCCCGTCGGGGTCGGCATTTATGCCAAGGCGGGCACGCTGGTGCCCGGCCAAACGTGGCTAAAACGCACCATCGCCGAATTGGGCGGCAAAGACGCGGTGGTCGTGGACGACTCGGCAGACCTCGAGGCCGCCGCCCGCGGCATCGTTGCCAGCGCGTTCGGCTTTCAGGGTCAAAAATGCAGCGCGGGCAGCCGCGCCGTCATCGTCGAATCGGTCTATGAGTGGGTGGCGCAGCGCGTGGTCGAGCTGACCCGCCAGCTCACCGTCGGCAACCCCGAGCACGACCCCACCACCTACAACGGCCCTGTGGTCGATGCCACCGCCCACCGCAAAATCTTGTCCTATATCGACATCGGCAAGACCGAGGGCGTGCTGTTGGCGGGCGGCCACGCCATCGAGACGCCCAGCGGGGGGTATTTCATCGCCCCGACCGTGTTCGGCGAGGTGGACTCGCGGGCGCGCATCGCCCAAGAGGAGATTTTCGGCCCCGTGCTGGCGCTCATCAAAGCGCGTGATTTCGATCATGCCCTGCACATCGCCAACGATACCGACTACGGGCTGACCGGCGCGGTGTATGCCCGTGACCAGCACAAGCTAGAGCGCGCCAAGCGCGAGTTCCACGTCGGTAACCTCTACCTCAACCGCAAGAGCACCGGCGCGATGGTCGGGGCGCACCCGTTCGGCGGCTTCAACATGAGCGGCACCGACAGCAAGGCGGGCGGCCCCGATTATCTGTACCACTTCACCCAAGCCAAGGCGACCGCCGAGCGCCTGTAAGCCAACCCTCACCCCCTCCCCTCAATCAACAGCGCCGGACGCCCTCCGGCGCTGTTTTTATGCCAAGTCAACATGACTTTATGTAAAATATACTTGACATACAGAACACACTGCGCTACTCTATGTAAAGTATAGTTTACACAAAGTCCGCTTCACCAATCACAAGGAACCTCGCCATGTCCATCCAAGAACGTCGCACCCTGCTCTCCATCGCCAGTGCCATCGCCATCCCGACCGTCTACGCCGTTTACAGCCTGCCCGGCTTGCCCGCCGGTGACGCCTACGCGCCCGAAGTGTTCCGGTTTTGGGGGCAGTTTTTCCTCGTCCTCATCCCGGTGGTCATCGTGGCCAAAATCCTGATCACCATCCTCTTCAGCATCATCGACGGCATCCTGACTCGCGAGGCCGAGCCCGATTTCGAGGACGAGCGCGATAAGCTGATTGAGCAACGCGCTCTAAACGGCGGCCAATACGTGTTCGGCCTCGGCTTCATGGGCGCGATGCTGGCGCTGGTGGCCGGTTACCCCCCCAGCGTCATGTTCATCGTCTTGCTGGCCACCGGCATCGGCTCCGAATTGTTCTCCGAGCTCGTCCGCTTCACCCTCTATCGCCGAGGCTTCTGACCATGAGCAAACCGACCATCCGCAACACCATCCGCAAGCTACGCTTCGAGCACGACGAGATGACCCAGCAGGCCTTGGCCGAAAAAGTCTCGGTCACCCGCCAAACCATCGTCGCCATCGAAAACGCCAAGTATTACCCGACCCTCGAATTGGCCTTCCGCATCGCCCGCGCCTTTGGGCGCCCCCTCGAAGACGTGTTCATCTACGACGAAACCGGCCAATAGGCCACAGGAGCACCCCCATCATGCAAGCCGCACGCTACACCCAATACGGTTCCCCCGATGTCGTCCAGCTCGGCGAGGCCGAGACCCCAACCCCCAAGCCCAACGAGGTGCGCGTCCGCGTCCACGCCGCCAGCGTCGGCTTCGGCGACCTGATGGCGCGTAACTTCGGCAACATGACTGCCAAGCAGTTCCACATGCCTGCCGTGTTGTGGCTGATGGCGCGCTTCTCGTTTGGGCTGAACGCCCCCAAACAACCCATCCTCGGCGCCGAGTTTTCAGGCGTCATCGAGTCGGTCGGGAGCGCCGTCACACGCTTCAAGGTCGGCGATGAGGTGTTCGGTTACCGTGGCCAAGCGCTGGGCGCGCACGCC
Organism: Anaerolineae bacterium; assembly: GCA_025454715.1. GTDB lineage: Bacteria > Chloroflexota > Anaerolineae > Aggregatilineales > Phototrophicaceae > Flexicrinis. The sequence continues at coordinate 620 of JALONY010000082.1, read as the reverse complement.
GAATACGTGTGCATGGCCGAGGACGGCCTCATCACCCGCAAGCCCGCCAACCTGACCCATGAGCAAGCCGCCGCCCTGCCGTATGGTGCATTGACCGCGCAAAGCCTATTGCGCAAAGCCGACATCCGCCACGGGCAACGGGTGCTTATCCACGGCGCATCAGGCGGCATCGGGGCGGCAGCCGTGCAGCTCGCCAAGCACTACGGCGCACACGTCACCGGCACGTGCAGCACCCCACGCCTCGGCTATGTGCGCGCTTTGGGCGCTGATGAGGCCATCGACTACACCCGCCAAGACTTCACGGCGGGCGCGGCGCGCTACGATGTCGTGTTCGATGTGCTGGGCAAATCGGCCTTTAGCCACGTCCAGCGGGTTTTGGCGCCGCAGGGCATCTACCTGCTGGCCAGCTTCAAGATGAAACAGGTGCGCCAGATGTTCCAGACCCGCCGCAACGCTCAGCGTGTGGTGTGCGCCCTGTCGTCCGAGACACTGGACGACCTCGAGCAGGTGCGGGCATTGGCCGAGGCGGGGGTGCTGTGCCCCTTGGTCGATAAGACCTTTGCGCTGGCACAGGCCGCCGATGCCCACCGCTACGCCGAAAGCGGCAGTAAGCGCGGCAG
>JALONY010000081.1 GCA_025454715.1 Anaerolineae bacterium | reverse complement strand
CAGGTTATTGCGGCGCTCACGCGCCATGTTGCCGCGCTTGAGCTTGTCGATGTAGGTGCTCTCGCTGTGCGGGGTGGTCAGCAATTTCAGGTCTTCGCCGGTCAATTCCACCCATTCGCCCTTGCGGAGCGTGCCGATGCCCAATTGGCCGATGTGCGTGCGCACCAGCCGCTTGACCCCGTGCCCCAACGCGGCGGCCACGCGGCGGATTTGGCGGTTGCGCCCCTCGGTCATCACGATGCGCAGGGTGGTCTCGCCCCCGCCTTGCTCCTGCACCCGAATCGAACACGGGGCGGTCATCTGCTCTTCGTCGGGCAGCATGATGCCGCGCTCCCACGTGTCGAGCGTCTGCTGGCTGACTTCGCCATAAACCGTGACCTTGTAGGTCTTGGTGTGCTCATAGCGCGGGTGGGCGAGGCGGTTGGCGAGGTCGCCATCGTTGGTCAGCACCACCATGCCCTCGCTCTCGACATCGAGGCGGCCAATGGTGAAGAAATGCCCCTCGACCGGCACCATCTCGCGCACGGTCGGGCGGTCGTCACCGGCTTGGCGCTCGGTGGTCGAAAGCACGTTCATCGGCTTGTAATACATGATGTAGCGCAGGGGCGTCTTCAGGTTCAGGCGCTCGCCATCGACCGTGATGACATCGGTCTCGGGGTCGGCTTTGGCGCCCAGCTCGGCCACCTGACCGTTGACGCGCACGCGCCCGGCGGTGATGTACTCTTCGGCGGCGCGGCGCGAGCCGAGGTTGGCCAAAGCCAACAGCTTTTGGATGCGGTGTTTCATAGGGGGTTCGTGTCTCCTCAAAAGACAGGGGTTCCAGACCGGACGCCTCTCGGCGTCTGCAAATAGGGTGGGTGGCGCAAGGACGGGCACGCGGTGTGCGTCATTCCGTCGGGGGGGCGCCCCCAAAATCAGCGGCCAAATGGGCGGGCAGACGGTCGGGGTGACCGGTCAGACCTTGCGCGCAACTTGGAATTGGAGTGAGCTGCCCAGCAACAGCCGCGTTTGGGCGTGCAGGACGGGCAGCGACAAGAAGATGAGCGTCAGGACGACCAGCATCGGGAAGCTAATCAGGGTCAGGAAACGCTCTTTGATGGTTTGTGGGCGGTGTGGTGGGCGGGGCGGGCGCACCATCACATCCTGCATCCAGAAGACGACACCCAATACTACCACAATAGCGCTGGCGATGAGAATTGTCAAATACACGGGGTCGGTATAGGCCAAGTGGATGGGCGGCACCAGCCCCGGGTTGAACAAGATGGGCAATTGTGAGCCGATGGCCAAAATCACCCAGCCCGCGCCCGCCAGCAGGATGTCGTGGGTGGCGCGCAACAACAGCTTGAGGCCAGCGCCCAACGGCGTCTCGGGGTGCTCGAGGATGCGGGCGATGATGAAGCCGACCTCTTTACTGCCCCATGCGTGGCGCAAGGTTTGTTGATAGCGGTTCTTGACCGTCTCCCAGATGGTGTCGCCGGTGGTGGCGGTGGCCAAGAACGGCAAGAAGATTGGCTCGAGCGTGACCGCGCCGTGGTTGGCGAAAAACCCACTCGTCGGCAATCACGTCCCCGTCCCAATAGCCGCTGGAGTCCAGCAAGCGGAAGCTGAGCGAGTAAGACGACATCGGCAACGCATACCAGAACGGTGCCGACAGGTACGCCAGCTCGAAGGCCGAGCCATAGGCGTTGACCAAGCGCATCGGGGGGCTAATCTCCCAGATGTTGCCGTGGTAGCGGATGGGGGCTTGCCAAAAGCGCGTGTAGCGCAGGTCGTCGGGGTTGGTCGCGAAGGCGTAGGTCAGCGCATAAAAGTACAGCGGGTGCCACAGCGTATCGGCGTCCATCGACGTGATGACCATGTGGTTGATGTCCCAGCCCAGCTCGTCAATCAGCCAACGGCGGGCGTAGCGCGCCGCCCACGCCTCGTTGGACGATTTGCAGCGCAGTTCGCCCGGCAGGCCGGTCGGGTGGATGCTGGCACCGATGGCCAAGAACTTGTCTTGATAATCGGCAATCAGGCGCTCGGCCTTGTGGCTGGCGTTGGGCTCGGCGGCCTCCATCGCCAAGACGATGGCCATGTTTTGGCGCGCCCCGACTTGGATGGCGAGGTTGTCGAGCGTCTTGCGTAGGATGCTGTCGGGCTCTTTGTAGTTGGGGATGACCACCACGTGGCGCACGGCCTCCCACGGGAGCACGTCGGGGCGTTTGGCCGCGACCTTGTCATATTCGGCGCGCCAGTCGGTCTGCTCGTATTGGCGGATCTTCTTCAGGCCGCGCAGGTTGCTGAGGCCGGCGAGGGTGAAGCGGAGCGCGCTGTAGGCGTAAATCACCGCGGCCAGCGTCAGCACCACCCGTGGGAAGGCCAAGGCCGAGGCGAACGAGAACAACAGCGCCAGCCACGCCAAACACCCCGGGATGCCGTCGAGGGCACGTTCGGGGATGGGGGCTTCGGGGGCACCGCTCCACAAGGAGCGCCCGACACCGACTTGCAAGTTGTTGCGGCGTTCACCGGACGATTGATAAGGCACGGGGTTTTTGGGCTTTGCGGCTAGGGGACTTTCGAAGACAAACCCCCAAGTGTCCGCGACAACGAGGGGGTTTGTGCTTGACGAAGGCGTCGCGGGGCGTCTGCGAGTCGTTAGATCTTGCTGACGTTGCGCGCTTCGGGGCCTTTTTGACCTTGCTCAAGGGTGAAGGTCACGCGGTCGCCTTCGTTCAGGCTGCGATAGCCGGTGGCCGTAATCGCGGTGTAGTGGACGAACACGTCCGCTTCGCGACCATCAACCTTGATGAAACCATAGCCTTTGGTGTTGTTGAACCATTTCACAACACCTTGCATTTGCTTGTCGGACATCTTGTATCTTGCCCAGTTCTTTCCGCGCCTTTCGAGCGCTTAGTGTAGTACGACGTGACAACTTTAACAGAGTACCCCAATCTGCGCAAGTCATCAACCTGCTCAGACTGCGCCACCTCGCAGACTCTTAACATAACGACCTGCCTCGCTGGTCGGTTCGAAGCCGTTGGAGATGATTTCGACCACCACCCCGTCATCCGCCCAGCGGTACAAAAACTCGGCTTCCTCGGGGCGGCTCATCACGCAACCGAACGTGTACGGGCTGCCGACGTTGCCGCCGCCCAGCAAGGCGCCGTTGGGCAATTCGACTTGGCCGTGGAACCCGTTCATCAGGCCGGTCGTGACCTCGTACATGCCCATGAACCACCACATCTTCCATTGGCCGCACACGTCGTTGTTGCACAGCGTGTAACTGCTGCCATAGGCCACCTCGGTATGGTTGAGGATTTGGTAGACGCCCGGCAGGGTCGGGGCTTTCTCCACGCCGGTCGAAATCGGCCAACTGAACGCGACCGACCCATTTTCGAAGCCGTACAGCATCTGGGTCTCGATGTCTACGACGATGCGCTTGTGCGGCACGGGCGGCAGGGGCACGGTGGCATCGCGGCTGGGCAGGCGGATGACATCGCCCGGGTAGAGGCTGGCGAGGTCGCGCCCGGCGTTGGCCTCGGCCACCAAGAAATAGGGCAAGCCGCGCCGCGTGGCGATGCCGTAGGCCGTGTCGCCGCGCTCGACCGTGTAGGTCTCGGGGTAATGGCTGAGGCGCAGGCTGGCGAGGTTGGTCTGGGCGTCGAGGGCGCGTTGCACCGCCGCCACCGCCGCATCGCGCTCGATGTAGCGCTGGGGGTCGGCCTTTTGGATTTCGGTATTGAGCGCCTCGAGGAAGCGGGTGAACTCGATCGGGCGCACCTTTAGGCCGCTGGCTCCGACCTCCAGCCATTGCACGACGTTCTCGGGCGAGGTCGCCCAGAGGGTGGTGCTGTCGGTGAACGGGTCGTAACCGGCCAATTGGAAGGGTTGTTGGGTCAGGGCGCGGGCGGTCATCAGGTGCGGCGCGGGGTCGGGGAAGTCGGGCGCAATCGGGATGACCAGCACGTCGAGGCGGCGGTTGCGGATGGCCGAGGCGGGGTTGGCGGCCAACAGTTCGACCGTCTGCGGGATGTCGAGCTGGCGGCCAGCCACCCCCTCGACCCCGATGACCACCCCATTTTGGAAGGCGTAGGTGGCGTTGCGCGGGGCGGCGTCCAGCGCGCCCGCTTGGGCGATCATGAAATCTTCGGCCACGCGGCTGGAGATGCGGATGGGCGGCTCGACGTTGTAGCCGAACGGGATGCCGCCCAAACCGGCGGCTTTGGCGGCCTCGGCGGCGGCCATGCTATCGAGGCTGATGCCGAGCTGGGCGGGGGCGACTTGCGCCACCACCTGCCCCTCCACGCGCAGCGCAATCCGCACCTCGTCGGCAAAGGCCGTATCGAGCTTGGCGGCGGCCTCACCCACCGTCAGCCCCCCGACCGGCACGCCCAGCGCGTACACGTTGGGGAAAATGCGCCCGGGCACCCAGTGGCTGAGCAAGAACAGCAGCACCACCAGCGCCAGCACCCCCCCACCGATTTGCCAGACGCGAGGGCGGTAGCGGGCGTACCACAGCGCGTCCTTGACCAGCAAATCGGCGCGCTTGCGGAGCGCGGCGGTATCGATGCGCGCCGTGACGCCCACGGCGGGGCGCTGGGCGGGCGAGTCGGGCGGGGCGGCTTGCTGGCGCGGCACGGCCATCGCCTCGGGGGCGCGGCGGCGCTCCCGTGACAGTTGGCGCTCACGCGCACGGCTGACGGGTTTTTCACTCATCGCGGCACCTCTTCACACATACTCATCGGATGGGGCGTCCCGAACGGGGAAATGCCCTATTTTTGGGGTCTGAACTCATCGCGGGGCGGGCTGAACACCTCGACCAGCACGGTATCGTCGTGGGCGTGGGCGGCGTGCTCCACCCCGCCCGGGATGGCGTAGCTATCGCCCGCCCGCAGGGTGTGCGATTGGCCGGCCATGGTGAACGTGACCTTGCCGCTGACGACGTAACCGGCTTGCTCGTGGGGGTGTTGGTGGGCGGGCACCAGCGTGCCGCGCTCCAAGAAAATCTCGACCACCATCATCCGCTCGCCGGTGGCCATGGTGCGGCGGTGCAGCCCGGGGATCATCAGGACTTGCGAGGTTTGGTCTTGGGTGACGACATCGGGTTGGGTCATCGGGGGTGGCCTTCTCTGGGTTGGGCGGGCGCGGCGCGTGCGCCGATACTGCCATGATTATAGCAAAAAGCAGGGGCGATAGCCGTATGCCAGCCCTCACCCCGCCGGCAATGCGAACCAGAAGGTGGAGCCGCCGCCCGCCCGCGGGTGATACCCGACCTGCCCGCCGTGCGCCTCGACCACCGCCTTGACCACCGCCAAGCCCAAGCCTGCGCCGTAATCCTCCGCCTCGCCCTCCCCCAAGCGCGTGAACGGCCTGAACGCGCTGGCGGCGCGCTCCGGCGGCAAGCCCGCCCCATGGTCGCTGACCTCCACACGCCACAGCCCCTCGGCCTGCCAGACCTGCAAGTCGATGGCCGTGCCCAGCGGGCTGTATTTGCTGGCGTTGCCCAACAGGTTGAGCACCACCTGCGCGATGCGCGTCTCGTCCAGCGGGATAGGGGGGAGCGCCAACGGCACATCCAGAATGAGGGTTTGGCCGCGCCGCGCCATCAACGGCTGAATCACCCGCAAGGCCGAGGCCAGCGGTTGCGCCAACGAGCCATACCCGCGCCGCAGGCTGAAATGACCGGCCTCGATTTTGCTGCTCTCCAGCAGGTTGTCAATCAGGGTTTGCAAGCTGGAGGCGCTGGCCATCAGCGAGCGCAACAGCTCATCGGTCTCTTGCGGCGACAGATTGCGGGCGTTCTCAATCAGCAACTCGAGCGAGACCTTCATGCCCGCCAGCGGGGTGCGGAACTCGTGCGAGACATTGGCGAGGAAATAAGCCTGAATCGTCCGGCGGCGCGCCTCTTCGTCGCGCTCCTCCACGATGCGCGCCCGCGCCCGCTCCATGATGGCGGCCATCGTCGCCACGTCCAACAATTGCGAGGGCGCTTCGACCGGCGTGGTCAGGTCGCCCGCGCTCATGCGCTTGGCGGCCTTGGTCAACGCCCAGAACGGCCTGACGCGATGGCGGACGAACAAGCCGCCCAACAGCGCCAAAATCGGCGCGAGCAACAACCCCCCGACCGGCCCCGCCGCCGCCCCCACCAACGCCGTCAGCAAAGCCACCACCGTGGTGGCGATGGTGACTTGTCGGGTCAGGGTGTTGGGCGCGACCCGCCACCATACCCGCCGCAACAGCTTTACCACGGCACATCCACCCCGAGTTCGGCGCGCTGGGCGGCCTCGGCCAAGAAGCGCACGGCGGCCACGTCTTGGGCGGCCAACCCGCACGATTTGTGCGCCTGCGTGATGACGCCCTCGCGCAACGGTTGAATCAGGTCACCGGCCTCGTGCCATGCAGACTCATGCGAATCGACCCAGACGCCCGCCCGTTGCGCCAGCGCGCTGTCGCACTCGCGCATATCGGCGGTGTATGCCCCGACCGCGCACACATGCGCGCCATCGGCCACGGCGTGGCTGTGCAATACCGGCTCGACTGCCGCCGTACACGCGCAAATTAAATCGGCATCGCGCACGGCGTCGTCAGGCGTCAGGCAGACCTCAGGTGGGTGCTGGCCTGCGCCCCACTGCCCAACAGCGCGAGGTCGCCCGCCTCGGGGTTGGCCAACAGGCGCGCCGCCACCGCGCTGACCGCCGCCGTGCGGATGGCGGTGACGCTGGCGGCATCGGCCACTGCCACCACCCGCCCATCGTGCGGGTCGAACAAGACGACCAGCCCTTGGATGGCGGGCAGGCCACGGGCGGGGTTGTCCCCGAACAGCGTGAGCAGCTTGACTCCGACCGCGCCGCCCTCACCGGTCAGGGCGGCGGGCATCAACAACAGCAGGTCGCTGTTTTCGAGCGGCACGACCGGCCTGAGCGGCAAGCGGGCGCGCCCCTCGGCCAATGCGCGCATCACCCCATCCATCACCGCGATGCAGGCGGGCAGGGTCAGCACGGCTTCGACGTGTTCACGGTTCAAGACGCGCATGGGCGGCTCCTCTCGGTCACTCAGCCGTTGGGCGAATCGACCGGCGTGGGCGGCGTGACGAAATCGGTCAGCACCCGCGCCACGTCCAACGGCAAGCGACGCTGATAATCCTTCATCGACTCGTTTTGGGTTTGGCCGTGCAGGGTGTAGGTGTAGCTTTCATAAATCGTGCCGGTGGTCACGTGCATCTCCGGCTCCCAACGCTTGACCTCGCGCCAGCCCGCCCCGTCGTATTGGAACAACTGGAACACGATTTTGACCTCGCCGTGCTCACCGCGCAAACGCACGTCCAGCGCGACCGGCAAGACCGCGCTGCGCGGGGTGATGCGCTTGAGCAGGTGCGCGCTGAGCTTGCGCGCCATCGGGGCAATCTGGCGCTCGATCTGGTTGGCGCGCTTGTCGAGGTTGGGTTGCGCCATCAGCTTGCGGTTGTGCGCCAAGCGGTTGAGCGTGCGGACGGTTCCGCCATCGGCCAGCGTCAGGCTACGCGCCACCCGCCCATACTGGTCATATTGCGAGAGGCGCAGGGCGGTGATGTCCCAGCCGTCCAAATAATCGCCGTCGGCGTTGACCAGCAATTTGACCCCGCCGACCGCTTGCGGGGTCGGGGCGGCGCTAATCAGGTTGTTTTGCGCGGCCAATTGCCAGCCGTGGCGGATGCCCGCCTCGCTGTGCGGGTCGAGCGGGGGGGTGGTGGCATAGGGCGGCAATTGCGTGCCGAAGGCGGGCGGGCGGCGCGTCAGGCGGCGGAAAATCAGGATGGGCAGCAACAGCACGATCAAGACCGCCAGCGCCAAGCCCGCCAAGAAAAACGCCTCGTCCAGCGTCGGGTCAGGTCGGGGGCAGGGGCGGGATGCTCAGGGTGCGCGCCACGTCGGGGGTCGGGAACCAGCTTGCGCCCTCGCCTTCCAGCGTGACGATGAAGATTTGCTCACCGGCGGGCAGGGCGCGCCGGTCGCCGACCAGCTCGAAAATCGGCGGTGCCTCGGGCGAGACCGGCAACACGTCGGCGCTGGCGAGGGTGGTGGCGGTGGCCGTCCGCAAGACGAGGCGGGTCGTCTCGGTCGGCAGGCTGCCGGTGTTGCCGACCGAGACCTGAATGCGGACGCTGCATTGGTCGGTGGTGATGCCCGCGTCGAGGATGGTCAGGCGGTACTGCGGGGCGGCCTGCGCGTGGGCAGACGTTCCGACGACGAGGGCGAGGAACAGGGTGAGGATGGACAACGAGCGTCGTAGCATGGGCAGTGTCCTAACGCAGTGCGGGGCAGCCAGAGTGGATGCCCCTGATTTTAACAAAACTGTACGGCAAAACCTTGCCTTTCGGCAACCGCCCGCCCGACGCCCGCCCGCCTAGCGCGTCACGCTGACCACCAGCGGGGCGGTCTCGCTGCGGCTACCGGCGAGGTCATAGGCCACCGCGGTAAAGGTCTCGTCGCCGATGGCGGTGATGGGGTGGGTATAGGCGTAGGGCGCTTGCCGTAAGGTGGCGACCAACCGCCCCTCATGATAGACCTCGACGCGGTCGAGCGCGAGGTTGTCGGCAGCGGCGATGCTGAGCGGGATGGTTTGATCGGTCGGGAAGCGATAGACCTTGTTGGCTCCGCCCTCCGCGCTGATGACCACGGTCGGCGGCGTGTTGTCGATGCGGACTTGCACGACGCTGCGCTCACGGGTGTTGTCGGTCTTGACCGCGGCCAACTCCAGCGTATAAATCCCGTCGAGGCCGGTGGTGTCCCACGTCCCCAGCAGGCCGTCGGACGGGGCGGTGGCTTGCTGCCCGCCAATCGTAGACCATTCCGACGGGTTGACCCCCGCGCCATACGACAACTGGTAATAACGCAGGTCATCGGCGGCCACCGACCCGCGCACCTCGGTCGTGCCGCGCAGCAAGGCCAATGGCTCTGGGCGGCTGAGCACGGTGGTCTGGAACGGTGCATCTTCGGGGCGGCTGAAGGTGTCGTAATCGGTCGGTGGCAAGGGCTGGCGGTTGGCGCGCCACCAATCGAGCGCGGCATCGGGCGGGACGAAATACGTCTCGCGCACGCGCAAGGCTTGGGCGGTGGCCGAGGTGGCCAATTGGCGCGTCTGGCTGTTGATTTCGAAGGCTTGCCAGAACGTATCGGGCTGGGTGGGCTGGATTCCGGCGATGAACACCTCGCGGCGGGTCGGGCAGTCGGGGTGGGGCAACAGGCCGGAGCGCTGGCAGACCGTCAGCTCGACCACGTTGGCGGGGCGCGGCCAGCCATCGGCGGGCAGGCCGCCATGCGCGGCGTCGATGACGGCGCGCCACACGCCCGCCGCGCCGTCGTCGAGGTAGGCGCGGGTGCCCAACGGCGCGTCGTCGGCACGGCTGAGGTGCACCGCCACCACGCGCTGCGGGGTATAGCCGACCGCCCAATGGTCGCGCCGGTCACTGCTGAGCGATTCGACCACCGCCGCGGGGCGGTCGGTGACCAGTGGTGAGCCGCTCCCGAAGCGCTCCAAGCGCAGGCCGCCGTCGGCGAACACGTTGTTGACCAAGTAGCCCAGCTCCGGCGCGTCGCGGAACACGTTGACGCGGGTTTGGGCGGGGTCGTGCTGCCACAACACCTCGCCTTGCGCGTCGGTGATTTGCAAGACGGCCACGGGGTCGCGGTTACGCAAGCCGACGCCCCGCGGTGGCACCGGAACCCCGAACATCTCGCCTTGTGCGCTCAGCACGCCATAGGCATAAGCGATGTCGAGCGGGGCGACCGCGCCGCCGCGCTCCAACAGCGACAGGTCGTATAGGCCGTCGTTCAGGGTGGTGATGCCCAAGCGCCGCGCCGTCCGCAGGATGCCGGTCAGGCCGTGGTTGTCGGCCATTTGCACCACCGGCGGGATGAGTAGCTTGGCGGCGGCCTCGCGCACCGTGAGCGGCCCACTGAACGAGCCATCGAGGTTGGCGGGCTGGTAAATCAAGCCCTCGGCGGCTCCGGGGAAACTGCGCGGGATGTCGAGCACCATGCTGGCAGGGGTGTATTGCGTGCCCTGTTGCCGGTCTCTGAAGCCCTCGAAGACCACGAACGGGGCGAGGGTAAGGGCGGGCTGCGCGTCGGGGCGGTTGCCCGCGCCCTCCATCGCCAAGATTTCGCCGTTGGCGACATCGAGGATGACCACCGAGCCGGAATCGGGCGCGCCCTCGGTCAACGGCGCGAGCGCACGCAAGCGCCCCTCGGCGGAACACGGCGCACCGTCGCTGGCGCGCCACGTCACGGCTTGCCCACCCCACGCGCCCAACGCCCCGCTCAGGGCACAGGCGGCCTGCCCATACAACGGCACGTCTAAGGTGGTGATGATGGTCAGCCCGCCGCGGCTCATCAAGCGCGCCCCATCGTAGCCGAGGTTGTCGAGGATGACCTCGGCTTGGCGGCGGGCATAAAAGCTGAAATCGGGCGCGAGGGCGGGTTGTTGCCCCCCACCCGGGCGGATGGCGGTGATGACCTCGGCGGCTTGGGCGTAAGCCTCAGGGGTGAGCGCGCCCGCGTCGCGCATCCGGCGCAGGGTGTCGGCTTGGCGGCCACGGGCGGCGGCCTCGTCGTCGAACGGGTTGAACTGCGGCGCGGTCGGTATCGAGGCCAGCAACGCGGCCTCATCCACCGTCAGCTCAGCCGCCGCCTTGCCCAGATAGACCTGCGCGGCGGCCTCGATGCCGTAGGCTTCACTGCCATAATAATTGGTGTTGAGGTGCCATTCGAGCACCTCTTGGGGCGTATAGCGCCGGTTGACCTCGGCCACCAGCGCGGCCTCGCGTCGCCGACCGGCAGGGGTGGCGGCGTCGGCTTTGGCCGAGATGGCGTTGCGTACCAACCGACCGGTCAGGGTCGGGTCGGGGTCGGTCGGGCCCGCCATGATGTTCTCCCACAGGCGCACGCCCGTGCCGAGCAGGTCGAAGCGGGCGGTTTGCAAGAAATCGGGGTCTTCGACCAACAGGGTGGCGTCAATCAGGTGTTGGGGTAGCGAGTCGAGCGTCGTCCATGTGCGGTTGCTGCCCAGCGGGTCTTGCAACGCCAAGAGTTCGACCGTGCCGGTGCGGTCGAGCAGGCGGGTGACGCCGACGCTGTCCAAAAAGGTGGTCTCGACCGGCGTGGGCAGGTCGCGGGTGGCCTCGGCATAGGCGTAGGCCGTGACGCCGACCACCCCACCGACCGGCACCACCCCGCCCAACAAGACCAGCGTCAGCCAGACGCTTGCCCAGACGGTGGTGCGGCGCGCTTGGCGCTGGTGGCGCTCCTTGCGCGCCCGCCGCCGCCGGATGATGTCGCGTGCCGTTGCCATGAACCCCTCGTGTTTGGCCTGAAAGACAGGTGCGGGGCGCGCTCGCCCCCACACCGCGCATTATAGCGCAAGCAGGTCTTGTGGCCACTGTGTCAAACATATTGGGTAACCTGCACAAAATGCCCCCATTACCCCTAGATAAACTGCCCATATCCCTAATACCCGTCTCATGCTAGGATAGAGTCAAGGCGCCCCAAGACCCCCGCGCCCCCCGCACGGCAGAGCGGGCTTGGCACCACGAATGACCCCGCGTTGGCTTGCCAAATTTCAAAAGCTGTGCTGATAATACGTTTAAGCCCGTGTTAATTCACGGACAGCCCCACACTTAACACCCCCAAACACCGCGGCTTTGCATCACAAGGAGGACAGAGCTCTTTATCTGTCGGGTTTGATGACCCCGCTATCCATCGCTTGTCTTAGGGATGACCCGCACCTGCTCGGCGCGACCGAGCACGGCGGATGTTCAGCAGAGGTGAACCGTGATTCAGGAACTGGTGGCGCGCGCGGAACAGCGTGGTTACGTAACGTATGACGATGTGATTGAGGTGATCGAAGAAGAGGGCGAGGACGGCGCGAGTTTCGAAAATATTTTATACGAACTAGATGAGCTCGGTATCGAGTACCGCAACGAGGGAGAATTGCTCGGCGGGCAGGTCATGGACGAGACCGAGTTCGATTATGAAGTCGAAGACCCCACCCAAGACACGTTGATTGGCGACATCAACGCGGTATCGCCAGATGACCCCGTCGGGCTTTATTTCCGTCAGATGGCGCAAGAGCCGTTGCTCAGCGCGGTCGAAGAGGTCGATTTGGCCAAGCGCATCGAGCGCGGGCGCTATGTGGCGCAATACATGGCCAAGAAAATCGAAGCCGGCACCCTCACCCCCGAACGGCGCGACCGCCTCGAGAAAATCATCCGCGACGGGCAAGCCGCCCGCGAACACCTCGGGCGTGCCAACACCCGCCTCGTCGTCAGCATCGCCAAGCGCTACATGTCGCAAGGCCTGCCCTTCCCCGACCTCATCCAAGAGGGCAACGTCGGGCTGATGCGGGCGGTCGATAAGTACGATTACAAGCGCGGCAACCGCTTCAGCACCTACGCCACATGGTGGATCCGCCAAGCCATCACCCGCGCCTTGGCGCAAAAGACCCGCACCATCCGCATCCCGCTCCACATGACCGAGCGCATCCGCCAGATGTACCGCACCGCCCAAAGCCTCGAGCAGTTGTTGGGGCGCCGCCCGACCGCCGAGGAAATCGCGTCGGAGATGGACATCCCCCTCGATACCATCCGCGGGATGATGGATGCCAGCCAGCACGCGGTGGCGCTGGAGCGCCCGGTGGGCGAGGACGGCGATACCGAGTTCGGCGACTTCATCGAAGACCAAGAGACGCCCAGCCCGGTCGATTCGGCCATCCAGCACCTGCTGGAAGAGACCATCGAGCACGTCTTGGGCGAGCTGACCAGCCGCCAATCCAGCATCCTGCGCCTGCGCTTTGGGCTGGGCGGTGGCGAGCCGCACACCCTCGAGGAAATCGCCAACAAGTTCGGCCTCAGCCGTGAGCGCATCCGTCAACTGGAGAAAGAGGCGCTCCGCCGCCTCAAGTCGCCGCGCTTGTCCATCGCGCTGCGCGATTACTTGGGCTAAAAAGGCATACGACGCAAACGGGGGCGGTTCATCTGGGTGAACCGCCCCCGTCGTGTTGGTGTCGGGGTCGTGTATGGGGGGCTGGGGTCAGTTGCGCGGGTCGGGGCGACGGCGCGGGTAAGGCGGGTTGGCGCGCACCGGTATCGGCACGGGCGCACGCTCAGGCTCGCGGCGCGGGTTCAAGACGCGCCCCAACGTTTCGGCCACCTCGCGGGCGGCATCGGCAAGGTCATCCCAGAGGGTGCGTTTTTGTCGTTGTCCAGCCATACCACGTTCCTTATGATGTTGGGAGCAGTATAGCACAAGTTGTGCGCGGCTGGCGATAAGAAGCATGATAGAGGTGGCTGAACGTTGACCGGCGCCCTAACACGCCGCTCTCAGGTTCGGTTAAAATAGGCTCAACACGGTGCTTGTCCGTCATTTTTTCCGTCGCGCCTGTTTTGAAAGAAGGTTTTGGGATGAAAAACGTTTTGATTATCGGCGGCACGCGCCAAGTCGGGCATTATCTGGCCGAGCGCCTGCTGGCGGCAGGTCACCGCGTCACCTTGCTCAACCGCGGCCTGACCCGCGACTCATTGCCCGAGTCGCTGCCGCGCCTGCACTGCGACCGCACCGATTCGGTGCAGATGAAGCGCGCCTTGTCAGGGCGGACGTTCGACGTGGTGGTCGATAACGTGCTGTACCGCAAGCCCGAGGCCGAGGCCATCGCCCAGCTCCTCGACGGGCGCGTCGGGCACTACATCGCCTTGTCGTCGGGGCAGGTCTATCTGGTGCGCGATGGGCTCAAGCGCCCCTTCCGCGAGGACGATTACGCCGGTGCCACCCTGCCCGCGCCCGCCGTCGCCACCTACGATTACGAAGAGTGGCTGTACGGCGTCGATAAGCGCGCCTGCGAAGACGTGCTGACCGAGGCGCACCACACCCGCGCCTTCCCCGCCACCGTGCTGCGCCTGCCGATGGTGCACAGCGCCCGCGACCAATTCTTGCGCCTCTACAGTTATGTGTTGCGCCTGCGCGACGGGGGCCCGATTTTGGTGCCCGACCACCCCAATCACCCCATCCGCCACATCTACGCCCACGACGTGGTACAGGCGCTGATGACCCTGATCGACACCGGCAAGGGCAAGGGGCGCGCCTTCAACATCAGCGGTGACGAGACCTTGCCCCTGACCGAGTTCTTGGGCATCTTGGGCGAGGCCGTCGGGGTGCAGCCGCGCTGGGTGACGGTGCCGCGGGAGCGCTTGCAAGCCGATGGCTTCCTGCCCGATTGCTCACCGTTCAGCGATGTGTGGATGTCGGAGCTGGACAACACCCGCTCCAAGGTCGAGCTGGGCATGACCTACACCCCCGCGCCCGAGTATCTGGCGCGCATCGTGCAAGAATTGACCGACCTCAAGCCGACCCCGCCCGCCGGATACCGGCGACGCAACGGCGAGCGCGCCCTCGCGGCACGGATGCTGGGGGTCTGACGCGCCGCCCACGGCGTGTTATAATCCGACCCCATATCTGTCTAATGAGCGTTCCCTAAGGCGACTGAGAGGGCGCGATGTTCGACCTCGGCATCGTCATCGTCAATTATCGAACCCCCCATGATGTGTTGCGCAACTGCCTGCGGAGCGTGTTCGCCAGCCGTGGCGTCCGCCTGCGCGTGGTGGTCATCGACAGCAGTGAGTCGGCGGGCGACGGCGGCGCGGCGCTGGTGCGCGCCGAGTTCCCGCTGGCCGAGCTGGTCGAGTGCGCCAACAAGGGCTATTCGTTCGCCAACAACCTCGGGTTGCGCCGCATGGGCTACACCGAGGCGGGTGTGTCGGCGGACGCCCCGCGCTATGCCGTCTTGCTCAACCCCGATACCGAGCTCCCGC
>JALONY010000080.1 GCA_025454715.1 Anaerolineae bacterium | reverse complement strand
GGTTTCGTCCTGATGCACTTCGTCCTGACCTACCCGCTCCTCGTCATCTACCTGTACATGTCGCTCATCATCCCGTGGGTGTTCTTGATGCTGGCCGCGTTGTTCGGGGCGGCGGGCGTGCGCTTGAACCAGCGCGAGGGCGTGCTGGTCGCGTTGATGCTGGCCGCCCCGTTCGCCCTGAGCGTGACTGTCCCCGCCCTAGAGACCGCCCTGCGTGGTGGTGGGTGTGGCCGATGCTGGCGGTCGCCTCGCTCGCTTTCGTCGGGCTGGTGATGTTGCGCTGGCGCGGCTGGGGAGTGGCAGCGGCTTTCTCGGTCATCAGCATGGCGGTCGGCGGGCACGCGAGTGTGCTGCTGTATGACCGCTTGTACAACTACGACATCTTTGAGACGACCAACGAGACGCTGACTTACCTCGAGACGTTGGAGGATTTCGCGCCGACCACTTACGTGGTCTGGTGGGATGTCTCGCAGGCATACCAGCGCTACAGTGTGCCGTTTCGCGGGATGTTTCAGCCATTGGGCGGAAACAATTACTTCTGGCAAAGCATCATCGAAGATCCCTATTCGTTCGATTTGCTGTTCGGCTTCGAGAAGTCCATTTTGATGTTCTCCGATTATCCAGATATCCTCGACCGGATGAACGCGGTGGTGGGCGGTTACGCCTCCATCACCATCGACCGCACCTTCGAGCACCCACACCTCGACCCGACGGGCGCGTATCGTGGGTATTTCATGACCGGTCGGCTGACGCATCGCTACGGCGCAAGCTTCTTCCCCAAAGGTGACAACATCGAGGGGTTGCACCTGTTGCCCGATTCGCGCTTTGCGACGTGGACAGGCAAGGCCGAGCAAGTCCAGCTGACGGCTAACCTACCCGCCGCCCGCTCCGATGTACAATTCACGTTGTGCGCCGCGTTGGCGACCGTGCCGCCCGCCGCCGAGATTGCTGCCACGGTGAATGGGGGGGTGGCCGTCACGCTGGCCTTGCAAAGCCCTGAGCCCGAGTGCGACATCCGCTATGTCGGGCGCATCCCACAGGCTGCCTTCGCCTCCGACAGCATGAAGCGCCGATTGGCCCCGTGCTGGGCAATCGCAACCGTGCGCTGGGCGGCATGGCGCTCTTATCGGCGCGCTTCGATGAGCTGGGGGCACCATGAGCCATCCGGCACGGAGGATATGATGACCCAACATTGGCGGATGTGGCTGTTGCTGGCCGTGCCGCTCGTTTTGACCGCCATCAGCCCAAACTGGCTGTACAACCCCATCCGCCTCAACGCGATTGACCCGTGGATTTATCACGCCTTGTTCCGCGACTACGCGGCCTTCGCGCAAGATGCCCACGCCAGCACGTATTACTTTATCGAACGGATCGGGTTGTTGTTGCCCGCCACCGTGCTATATGCCGCCTTGCCGCCCTTGCTGGCCAACGCCGTGCTGCATCTGGGTGTGGTGTATGCCAGCGTGTTCGGCCTATATGCCACGGCGCGCACCCTGTTCGGGCGTGATGCCGCCTTGCTCTCGGCCTTGATGCTGGCGGGCTACACGTGGTTTTTGCGCTCGGCGGGGCACGATTACGTCGATGGCATCGGGGTGGCCTATGTCTTGTGGGCGCTCTGGTTCGCGACCGAAGCGGCATATGGGCGGCGGGTGCGCCTGATGGCGTTCGGCGCTGGGGTGTGCATGGCGCTCACCATCGGCACGCAAATCATCTGGGGGGCGTTCTTGCCGTGGCTGGCCGTGTATTACCTCGTGCTCAACCGGCAACACGCCCGCCAGCCGTGGGTGACGACCGCGGCAGGGGTGGTGTCGGGCATCCTCGTGGCTTTGGTCGGGATGGCGGCGTGGTATTTCGCGTATACCGGCGCATGGAACCCATTGGCTATGAGCATCGGCCTGAGCCTCGCCATCCGCGGCGATTTGGCCGAGTCGGTGCGCGAGATGGTGGTGTGGAGCTATGCGCGCTACCCGTCGCTCTGGCTGGTCTTGCCGTGCGCGGTGGCGGTATGGGCGGCGTTGGTACTGGCACGCCCACGGGGCGCGCTGACTAACCTCAAGCTGATGGCCGTCGGCTGGTGCGCGGTCTTGGGCACCTTCGCGCTGTTGCACTACGTCAGCGCCTTTGCCTATTTGTACATCTATTTGTACATGTCGATGGTCATACCGGTCGTCTTTTTGCTGTTGGCGGGGGTGTTGGCTGCGGTACGCCTGCCCCCGCTGACCCCGACCACCGCCCTCGTCGGGGCGGCGGGGATGTTGGGGGTGTGGCTGGTGGCCGTCACGGTGCCGGTCATGGAGGCCAGCTTGCGCGAGGTCGTGACGGTCTGGGCGGTCATCGCGCTGGCGCTGGTCGTGATGACCGTCAGCCGCCGCCCCGCCGTGCTGCTGCTGACGTTCGGGGTGCTGAGCGTGGCGGTCGGGGGCTATGCCGAGGTCTATAAACACGACCGCACGGCCAACCTGCGGGTGTTCGAGGCGGTCGATGACAGCTTGCGGGCGTTGGCCACCCTCGCGCCCGACATCGCCGAGCGCACGATGTGGGTCGATGGCGTGGTCGAGCGGCTGGAGGTTCATTCGTTATTTCATGTTCACTGGGCGAGCAACACGCGCAGTGGCTTGCCCACCCCCGATCAGGTGGCCGCGCTGGACGATGGGCAAGTGTTTACCGTGTTCACCGATGACCCGTTCATTGCCCAATCCATTGCAGGGATGTTGCCGACGGGCTGGCGACTCGAGACGCTCAGCGCATTTCCCCTGTTGTCGATTCAGCCCGATGGGCGGTATCGTGGGGTGGTGCTGCGCGTTCATGCAGCCGAGTCTTGATTATTGCGTGGGATGACGAAGGAGCGGGTGGCGATGAAAACCGTGATTTTGGCGGGTGGGCTGGGCACGCGCCTCGCCGAGGAGACCGGCTTGCGCCCCAAGCCGATGGTCGAAATCGGCGGCAAGCCGATTTTGTGGCACATCATGAAGCACTATGGCGCGTACGACGTGCAAGAGTTCATCATCGCGCTGGGCTACAAGAGCGAGGTGGTCAAGGATTATTTCATGAATTATCACGCCCTCAGCAGTGACATCACCGTCAACCTGCGGACGGGCGACGTGACGGCGCACGCCGCCCAGCGCGAGGATTGGCGCGTGCACTTGGTCGAGACCGGCCTGCACACCCAGACCGGCGGGCGCATCCGCCGCCTGAAGGCGTGGATTGGCGGCGAGACGTTCATGATGACCTACGGCGACGGCGTGTCGGATGTGGACGTGCGGGCATTGATGGCCTTCCACAAGCAACACGGCAAATTGGCCACCATCACGGCGGTGCGCCCGCCCGCCCGCTTCGGCGATTTGGTGCTGGAGGGCGACCACATCCGCCAATTCGCCGAGAAGCCGCAAGGCGGCGAGGGCTGGATTAACGGCGGCTTTATGGTTTTGGAGCCGCAAGTGTGCGATCTTATAGAGGGCGACGCCAGCAGTTTCGAGCGCGAGGTGTTGGAGCCGCTCTCGGCGCAAGGTGAGCTGATGGCCTACCGCCACACCGGTTTCTGGCAGTCGATGGACACCCTGCGCGACAAGACCTACTTGGAACAGCTTTGGAACAGCGGGCAACCGCACTGGAAGACGTGGCATGACTGATACGGCATTTTGGCGTGACCGACCGGTGTTCGTGACCGGCGCGACTGGCTTGGTCGGCGCGTGGGTGGTCAAGCGCTTGGTCGAGGTCGGCGCGGACGTGGTGTGCTTGGTGCGTGACGGCGTGCCGCAGAGTGAATTGGCGCGCTCGGGCTTGCTGGCGCGGGTGCGGACGGTGCGCGGGCAGGTGCAAGACCAAGCCTTGATGGAGCGCGTCTTGGGCGAATATGAAGCCCAGACCGTCCTCCACTTGGCCGCCCAGACCATCGTCGGGGTCGCCAACCGCAATCCGGTCTCGACCTTCGAGGCCAACATCGCGGGCACATGGGCACTGCTCGAGGCCGCCCGCCGCAGCCCGACCGTCAAGCAAATCGTGTTGGCCTCGTCCGACAAGGCGTATGGCGACCAGCCGGTGCTGCCCTATACCGAGGACGCCCCGCTACAAGGCCGCCACCCCTACGACGTGAGCAAATCGTGCGCCGACCTGATTGGCCAATCGTATGCCGTCACGTATGGGTTGCCGGTGGTCATCACACGGTGCGGCAACTTCTATGGCGGCGGCGACCTGAACTGGAACCGCATCATCCCGGGCACCATCCGCTCGGTCTTGCGCGGGCAAGCGCCGGTCATCCGCTCCGACGGGCAATACATCCGCGATTATTTCTACGTCGAGGACGGCGCGCACGCTTATTTGACGCTGGCCGAAAAATTGGCCAACGACCCGTCGCTGGCCGGCCACGCCTTCAACTTCTCCAACCAGCTCAGCGTGACGGTCTTGGACATCGTGCAGCAGATTTTGGCCGCGATGGGGTCGAACCTGTCGCCCGACATCCGCAACGAGGCCAGCCACGAAATCCGCGAGCAGGTCTTGGACGCGGCCAAAGCCCGCACGATGTTGGGCTGGTCGCCGTTGTTCACGTTGGACGAGGGTTTGGCGCGCACCATCGCATGGTATCAGGACTTTTTCGAACGAGAGGAGCGCGCCCGATGAAGGCGAGCGTTTGCCGGTCGTGCGGCTCTGACCGCCTGTTGCCGGTCTTGGATTTGGGGGAGACCCCGTTGGCCAATTCGTTGCTGACCGCCGAGCAAGTGGCGGCGGGGCAAGAAGGCCGCTTTCCGTTGTGCGTGGTGCGCTGTGCCGCCTGCACGCTGGTGCAGTTGGATTACACCGTGCCGCCCGAGGCGATGTTCAGCCACTATGTGTATTTTTCGTCGTTTTCGACCACCATGCTGGAGCACGCCCGCCGCTTGGTCGAGCGGGTGGTGGCCGAGCGCGGCCTGACCGGCGCGCACCGCGTGATTGAAATCGCCAGCAACGACGGCTATCTGCTCCAGTATTACAAGCAGGCTGGGGTCGAGGTGCTGGGCATCGAACCTGCCGAGAACGTGGCGCAGGCCGCCCGCGACCAGCGCGGCATCCCGACCGTGAGCGCGTTCTTTGGGCAGGCGCTGGCCGAGCGCTTGGCCGCCGAGGGCACCTTGGCCGATGTGGTGCACGGCCACAACGTGATGGCGCACGTCCCCGACATCAACGGCTTCATCGGCGGGCTGAAGGCCATCCTCAAGCCGTCCGGCGTGGTCATCATCGAAGCGCCGTACCTCGCCGACCTGCTGGACGGGGCGGAGTTCGACACGATTTATCACGAGCATTTCTTCTACTTTTCGCTGACGGCGCTGGTGCAGGCGTTCGCCCGCCACGGCCTGACCCTGTTCGATGTCGAGCGCGTGCCCATCCACGGCGGCTCCCTGCGGATTTTCGCCGGTCATGCGGGCGCGGTCAGCGTGAGCGAGCGCGTGACGGCGCTCTTGGCCGAGGAAGCGGCGTGGGGCGTCGATGACGAGCGCGGCTATGCCGCCTTCGCCCAGCAGGTGGCCACCCTGCGCGAGGCGCTGACCGGCGCGTTGGCGCAGCTCAAGGCCGAGGGCAAGCAGGTTGCGGTCTATGGCGCGTCGGCCAAGGGCAGTACTTTGCTCAACACGTTCGGCATCGGGGGCGAAACCCTCGCGTTCGTGGTAGACCGCAGCACGGTCAAGCAAGGCTTGTACACCCCGGGCACGCACCTGCCCATCTTGCCGCCCAGCGCCTTGCTGGAGCACATGCCGGATGTCGTCTTGCTGCTGACGTGGAACTTCGCCGACGAGATTTTGGCGCAACAGGCCGAGTACCTCGCCCGTGGCGGGCGCTTCCTCATCCCCTTGCCGACCCTGCGGATGGTTCCGTCATGATTTTTACGCCGCTTGCCTTGGCTGGGGCGTACCAAATCGACCTCGAGCCGCGCACCGACGAGCGCGGCTTCTTCGCCCGCGTGTTCTGCGCCGACGAGTTCGCCGCGCACGGCCTGCCGACCGAGGTCAAACAATCCAACCTGTCGCACAACCGCCACGTGGGCACGGTGCGCGGGATGCACTACCAAGTTGCGCCGCACGCCGAGGCCAAATTGGTGTCGTGCGTGCGCGGGGCGATTTATGATGTGTTGGTCGATGTCCGCCCCGACTCGCCGACCTTTTGCCAGTGGGTCGGCGTCGAGCTGACCGCCGAGAACCGCCGACAGGTGTTCATCCCTGAGGGGTTCGCCCACGGCTTCCAGACCCTGACCGACGATTGCGACGTGTTTTACCAGATGTTCGCGTTCTACCATCCGGCCAGCGCCCGCGGGGTGCGCTGGGACGACCCCGCCTTCGGGATTGTGTGGCGGGCGGGCGCGGGCGCGCACTTGTCCGACCGTGACCGCGCTTACCCCGACTTCGACCGACACGGAGGCTTGGCATGAGCGCTTTTCCGGTGCGGCAGTTGATTTCGATCATCTGCCCTGCCTATAACGAGCAAGACAACGTGAAACTGTTCTATGACCGCATGACCAAGGTTGCAGACGGTTTGGCGACGCGCTACGACTTCGAAATCATCTACATGGACAACTGCTCGACCGACGAGACCCGTGAGCGCGTGCTGGAATTGGCCAAGCGCGACAAGCGCGTCAAATTGCTGTCGCTGTCGCGCAATTTCGGCTATCAGGCGTCGATCTTGTGCGGCATGACCCACGCCCGTGGCGACGCCAGCATCGTCATCGACTGCGATTGTGAAGACCCGCCCGAATTGGTGTCCGTGTTCGTCGCCCATTGGGACATGGGTCATGATGTGGTGTACGGCATCCGCAACCGGCGCATCGAACCGGCGTGGATTCAGCGGATGCGCGGCTGGTTTTACTGGCTCCTGCAAAAGACCGCCGACAACGACATCGTGATGCACATGGCCGAGTTCGCGCTGGTCACCCGCGAGGTGCGCGGCCACATGCTGGACAACAAGAATACCTTCCCGTTCTTACGCACCGAAATCGGCTATGTCGGGTTCAAGCGCATCGGGGTGCCCTACACGCGGCAGGCGCGGGTGCACGGCAAGACGCATTACAGCCTGTGGCGCATGACCGTGTTCGCGCTGGGCGGCATCCTCAGCTCGTCCACCTTCTTGTTGCGCGTGGCGGCCTATGCGTTGGGGGTGATTCTGCCGCTCAACCTGTTGCTGACCGTGCTGTTCTTATTCGACCTGTGGCCGAAGGCGCTCGGGGTGCTGATTGCGCTCGACCTGACCTATCTGGTCGCATTGGTCGGGGTGATTGGGGTATACGTGGCGCGCATCTACAAAAATGGCGTCAACCGCCCGGTCTATATCGTCGATTGGAAGCGCTCGCATTTCCCGGAGGTGGGTGGTGGACTCTTGTAAGGTATGCGGGGCGGCCAGCCCACGCCTCGTTTACCCCGCAGCGCGGGATTACATCACCGGCCAGACCTTCGGGGTGTGGCAATGCACGGCGTGCGGCGTGGCCGCCACCGAGATAGCCCCCGACGCCGATTTGTCGCCGTATTACCCGGCCAAGTACCGGCGCTATACGCCGGTCATCTTGGCCATCCTCAAGACGCTGTACCGGATGCGGGTGGCGCGCTGGACGCGCCGCTTCGCACAGGCGGGCTACGCCTACGAGATGGGCTGTGGCGACGGCTTCATGCTCGACGCCTTGCGCCAGCGCGGGTGGCGGGTGCTGGGCAGTGAGCGCACCGACGACATGCTCAAAATCGCCCGCGATGAGCTGGGCATTCCGGTCTTCGCCGGGGAGCCGGAAGACCTGCCCCAAGCCCCGACCTTCGACCTGATCGTGCTGTTTCAGGTCTTGGAGCACCTGCCCGACCCCGCCCGCACGCTCAAGACGCTGAGCGGCTTGCTCAAGCCCGGCGGCGTGCTGGTGATTGGCGTGCCCAACCACGCCAGTTGGCAGGCCGCCTTTGGCCGCGAGAAGTGGTTTCACCTCGACGTGCCGCGCCACCTGTTTCACTACACGCCCGACGGCTTGCGCCAAGCGCTGGAGCGGGTCGGGCTGTCGGTGGTCGAGACCAGCTTCGTCTCGCCGGAACACGACCCGTTCGGCTGGGTGCAGACCACCCTCAACCGGCTGGAC
>JALONY010000436.1 GCA_025454715.1 Anaerolineae bacterium | reverse complement strand
ATGTTTCTGGTCATTGCGGTAAACTCCTCGTGATAACCCGTGTATTCAAAGACGATGCTTATGTGCCCAAGGTTCCGATGTTTCTATTCAGGATTATAGTTGGCTTGCGCTACATCTGTTTACTTGTTCGCAGCAAGGGAGACCCCCAAAAAATGAGCCAACAATCCTTCATGAACCGCCGCGCACTGCTCAAGACCTTCGGCCTCGGCGCGGTTGGCCTCGCGGTCGGCAGCCAGCTCGGGACGGGGATGCGCGCCTCGGCGCAAGACGCCGCGCCCGCCGCCCGTGCCTCGGCCTTTTATACCCAGATGATCGGCGACCTCGAATTGACCGTGATTCAAGAGGCCAAAATCGGCCTCGATGCGTCGCTGTTCGGCCTGAACGCCGAGGCGGGCGCGGCTGCCGCCTTGTTGACCGAGAATAACCTGCCTTCGCCCGCCATCGATTCGACCGTCAACATCTCGCTCATCCGCAGCGGTGACCGCTTGGCGTTGGTCGATGCCGGTTTAGGCGATTTTCCGTTCCCCGGGAGCTCGGCCAACCGCCTCATCCCGACGCTGGCGCTGTTGGGCATCGCCCCGACCGACATCACCGACTTGATTATCACCCACTTCCACCCCGACCATCTCGGCGGCATTTCGTCGATGGACGGGGTGGTGGCCTTCCCGAACGCCGTCCACCATATCCACAGCGTAGAGCTGAACTTCTTGAAGAACACCAGCGGCACGCCGTTGGACGACTTCATCAACGCGGCCAACGGGCGCTTGCAGCCGATCGAGGCCGCCAGCCAGCTTCAGACCTTCGAGGCCGACGCCGAGTTGTTGCCGGGCGTGTTCGCGGTGCACACCCCCGGGCACACCCCGGGACACATCGCCTTGCGCCTGAGCAGTGGTGACGCGCAAGCGATGGCGACGTTGGACGTGGCCAATCACGTCGTGTTGGCGTTGTCGCGCCCCGATTGGTACTTCGGCTTCGACGCTGACCCCGCCGCCGCGGTCGAGACGCGCAAGTCGGTCTTCGGGATGTTGGCCGATGAGAAAATTCAGGTGGTCGGGTATCACTTCCCGTTCCCGGGCGTCGGCATGATTGCCCGTGACGGCGAGGGCTTCCGCTACTTCGGCGCGTAAGCCGGACGTTCTGGCCACAGGTGCACCCCGCCCAATATCGTGTTGGGCGGGGTGTTCTTTTTGGTCTGGGCGCGCCAATGTCTGGTAAAATCACGCGCAGGATGTGCCAGAGTCTTTGGCCTGACGGAAAACACGGGGAAGCATGGGAAAGTTCCTAATTTACGAAATCAACACGCGGGTTTGGCTGAATACGCTCAGCCGCCGCTACAAAAAACCGATCACCTTGGCCAACGTGCCGGACGAGGTCGCCCGCGAATTGGGCGCGCTGGGCGTGGACTCCATTTGGTTGATGGGGGTGTGGGCGCGCAGCCCGTTGGGCATCGCTGGCGCGTTGCGCTACAAACACGAGTACGTCGGGGCACTGCCCGACCTGACCGATTCCGACATCATCGGCTCGGCCTACGCCATCGGCGACTATACGGTCGCGGCCTGAAGCTGATTTTGGACTACGTGCCCAACCACGTGGCGATGGATCACGGGTGGGTGATTGGTGATGAGCCGATTTGTGTGGCCGGTGACGCGGCGCTCCGCCAAGCTCAGCCCGGTGACTTCTTCGAGAGCAAGCGAACTTTCCGCCGTGGAACGACACCGCCCAGCTCAACGCATGGTCGCCGGCCATGCGCCAAGCCACCATCGACACCCTGCGCGATATGGCCGCCCAGTGCGACGGGGTGCGGTGCGATATGGCGATGTTGATGATGAACGACATCTTTCAGCGCACGTGGGGCTGGCGGATGGCGCAACTGGGCATCGAGCGGCCTGCCGAGGAGTTTTGGCCGGAGGTTCAGCAACAAGGCTTCGACTATACCTATGACAAGCGCTTGTACGACCGCCTGCGCGACGAGCAACCGGACGCGCTGAAGGTGCATTTGCGCGCCGAGGTCGGGTTTCAGGCCGCCAGTGTGCGCTTCATCGAGAACCACGACGAGCCACGGGCGATCGAAACGTATAAGCCGACCGAGAAGCACAAGATGGCCGCCATCGTGACGATGACCACGCCCGGGGCGGTGTTGCTGCACGACGGGCAGTTTACCGGTCGGCGCATCAAGCTGCCGGTGCAGATTGGGCGCGAGATGGACGAGCCGGTCGATGAAGACCTGAAGCGCTTCTATGCCGACTTGCTGCGCGAGGCGCACCACCCGTGCTATGACGGGGCGTGGCGCTTGCTGGACACGTCGGTGGGTGGGCTGTTGGCGTATGCGTGGCTGACGCCCAGCACCGCCCGCCTCGTGATTGCCAACCTGACCGGCGCGGCGCAAGAGGGCAACGTCTATCTGCCCGCCGAGCTGGGGAGCCGGATGCTGGTCAACGTGATGAGCGGCCAGACCGCATTGCACGCCGGAACGACCTTGCACGTGCGATTTGCGCCGTATCAAGCGTCTATTTATCAA
>JALONY010000079.1 GCA_025454715.1 Anaerolineae bacterium | reverse complement strand
CCAGCGCCCGATGTTGGTCGAGAGCGTGCCCGACACGCCGCTATCGCCTACGCCGACCGTCAAGCGCCCGGTATCCAGCAGCAAGGCGACGAGGGCGGGGCGTGCTTGGGGGTAGGGCTGTGAAAAGGTCTCGGTGCGGGTACCGCTTTCCGAGGGGGCACAAGCCGTTAGGGTGATGGCCAACAGCACGATAATCAACCGAATCGAACGAAAACGCATGGCGTGTGATGTACCTTCCGTAAAGCATTACGTAACCTATCAACCCGATGATAGCACGACTTGGGGGGTGTGTCAGCCAAAAGCGCGGGGTCGCACCTTGCCGACCCCTATAGATTGGGGTAACGTACCTAGCATGGTTTGATTCCTGTGGGATACCTCGGCTTATGGATTTGCAGAACCGCCTTGACAGCTTGCGCCGCACCCTCGATGGGCTGAGGCAAGCGCCCAGCCTCGACGGGCGGGCGTTGACCGCGTTGGAGTCCGATGCCCGTGCGCTTTTGGCCGATGCCAAGCACACCCCGCACGAGTCGGCAGCCCAAGCCTTGTTCGCGGAGGTGGTACGTTTGGGCAGCGTGGGGGGGCGCACCGACTCGCCACCCGCCAGCCCCAACCCCGTGTTGCGCGGCTTGGTGCGCCGGGCGCGCATCCGCCTCGAGATGCCCGGGGACGGCGACGACATCGACGCCGCGCTGGATTTGTTGTCGCAAGCGCTCGAACTCGACCGCACCGACCCCGAACTGCTCGGGTTGCTGGACACGGCGGCACAAGCCAGCGGCCAAGCCGCCCAGCGCGTCAACGACCTCTCGGCGCGTTATGGCCTCGGGCGGCGGGGCGGGCAACCCCCTAGCGCACCCGCCCCACGCCAGACCGGCACCCAGCCGGTCGTGCCCAGCGACGGGCTGGACGTGCCGCCCCCGCCACGCTTCCCCAGCTCTCCGGCCTATGCCGCGCCGGAGTCTGCGCCGCGCCCGCCCGCGGTGCGCAAGCCCGCCAACCCGTTGGTGCCGCAGGGGGGCGATACCGACCAATTGGTCTCCGAACTGACGCAGTCCTATTATGCGGGCGAGTATCAAGTCACGATCGAGACGGCCAACCGCTTGCTTCAGCTTCAGCCCAACAACGGCACCGCGCTGGAGTATCGCCAAAAGGCCGAGGACAACCTGATTCGCGGCGTCGTGCCCGACCACCGCATCCCGTTCGACGCCCGCGTGCTGTACAACCGCGCCAAGTCGTTGGAGCGTGCGGGCAGCTACGACGAGGCGCAACGCCTATACCGTGAGGCGCGAGACCTCGCTGAGCGCAGCGGCATCTTGAGCTGGAAGGACGCTGAGCAAGCCTTGCTCGACATCCAACAATTGGCGCTTGCCCGTGAGTACATCAACGAGGGTGACCGCTTGTTTGCGGCGGACAACTGGGCGGACGCGCTCCGCAAGTATGAAGGCGCGCTCAGCGCGCTGCAAGTGACCGCGCAGTTGGCTGGGCTGTCGGGGTCGCTGAATGAGCAGGCTGGGCAGGTGCGCGGGGTGATGACGATTTTGGCGCGCTTGCGCCAGTTGTTGCCCAACAGCACGCGGATTGCGAACCTCGCCAACGATGCACAAACCCGCATGGCCAGCGTGAAGGCGCAAGTGTCCGACCAAGCCCAATCGGCGTTGGGGCGTGCCGAGACCGCCGTGACGCTGGATGAGCGGCTGGCACTCAGCAGCGAGGCGCTGAAATTGCTGGAGGTCGGGATGGAACTCGACCCGAGCGATGGGCGGGTGGTGGAGCTGAAGACGACCGCCCAAACCCTGACGACCGCCGCCCAGCGTGCCCGCCAAACCATCGACCGGTGCGCCGCGATGATCGCCCAGAATTATGATAACGACCTCGCGCAGGCGCGTGGGTTGTTGGCCGACCTGCGCGATTTCTCGCAAGACGACCGGTATCGGGCGGTAGTGGGGGAGCTGTTGGCGCGCTATATGGAGCGTGCCGAGTTCGCGCTGGAAGACGGCGACCTCGCCGAGGCCGAGACGTGGCTGATGGCCATGCGTGAAGACCCGTTTCGGGTGTTGGGGCGGCGTAGTGAGATGCACCGCCTCGAGTCGATTTTGCGGCGCACCCGCCAATCCAACCGCTTGCGGGTGGCGGCTTTGGTGGGCGGCATCATCGTGATTTTGGGCGCGACCGGCATCTTGACCCGCGAGGTGTGGCAACCCATCATCAACCCGCCGCCGACCAACACCCCGACCATCACCTTTACGCCCAGCATCACCCCGACGGCCACCGATACGCCGACGGCGACGGCGACGGCGACGGCGACCAGCACCCCGACCGATACGCCGACCGCGACGGCCAGCCCGACGGCCACCGATACGCCGACCCACACGCCGACCGCGACCAACACCGCCACCCCGACCGATACGCCCACCCCGACCGACACCCCGACCATCACCCCGACACCGGCGGTGCTGTGCCAAGTCATCGTCAACAACCCCAATGGCGCACGCATCCGCAGCCGCCCGACCACCACCGCCTCGCAAATCGGGTCGCTGGCGTTCGCGCAACCTGCCAACGTGACCGAGCTGCAACTGGGCGCGGATGATCAGCGCACGTGGTACTTCTTGCGCGCTCAGGTCGATGGGGTGGAGGTGCAGGGCTGGATTCGGGAGGACAACGTGACGGCGCAGGCCGGCCAGACCTGCCCGACGTTGCCGTAATCACAGGCTGAGATGATATACTGGCATGAGGGCGAACCCTTCCCTTATGCCAGTACCTTGCGCCCGGGGTCTGGCAATTGGAGACCTCTGCGTGTCTACAGCTTACGTTGCCGTCCCGTTCCAAGCCCCTGCCGGTTCCGAAGTCTCTGGGCGTCTCTTGCGCGCCTACTTCACCAATCTGGAAAGTGATTTCGTCGTGCCGATTGTGGCGCGGTATGGTTTGCGCCTCGATGAAATCGATACCAACCAGTGGTATTCGCTGCAACTGTATTACGACATCGACAAAGAGATTTATCAGGGGATTAACGGCTCCGAAGCACTGGTGGCCATCGGAAAGGCGACGATTGCCAACATGTTGTCGCGGAGTTCGTATGTTGACCTCGAGGATTATCTGCTGAACGGTCTGACCACCCTCGCCGCACGTGATTTCATCCGCAACGTGCCCGAGACGTTCGGCTTTTGATCGCCCCGAACCGTTTTCGCCTTCAGAGCAACCTTCCTGCGGCGAACGAGACGATTTATGGGGCGGTTTGGGAAGCGTGCCGGATGCTGAAGCACCCAGATCAGACGTTTACGCTGATACCGGTCGAGGGCTTTCCGGGGAACGATATTTGCGCCACGTTCGAGGTGCAGCTTGGTTAATTGTGCGCTTTGTGGGGCTGGCGCAAAATTTGGCATAGCGCACGCCACGAGAGGCAACACGGCCTTTTGACCCCCACACGAAAAACGCCCTCCGGCACAACACGGAGGGCGTTTGGGGTTGTTTCGCGTACTCGTTCGCGGGTTTTCAGGGGAAGAAGGGGTGCGGGCTTACTTGCCTGCACCGGCCAAATCGACGCGCACGCCCGGCGACATGGTCGAGCAGACCACGGCGCGCTTGACGTAGATGCCCTTGACGGCGCTGGGGCGTTGGGCAATCACCGCGTTGAGCACGGCGGTGGCGTTCTGCTCCAGCTGCTCAGCGGTAAAGCTGGCCTTGCCGATGGGGATGTGCAAGTTGCCGCTCTTGTCGTTGCGGAACTCGACACGACCGGCCTTCAGCTCGTCCACGGCGCGTTGGATGTCGCCAGCCTCGACGACCGTGCCGGCCTTCGGGTTGGGCATCAAGCCGCGGGGGCCGAGGATACGGGCGATGCGACCGAGCTTCTTCATCATGCTCGGGGTGGCGAGGGCGGCGTCGAAATCCGTCCAACCTTCGTTGGCAATCTTGTTGACGATTTGATCGTCGGCGACGATGTCGGCACCGGCGGCTTCGGCGGCGCGGGCGTCTTCACCCTCGGCGAACACCAAGATGCGAACCTTCTTGCCGAGGCCAGCGGGCAACAGCACGGTGCTACGCACTTGCTGGTCGCTGTGGCGGGGGTCGATGCCGAGGCGGAAGTGCAGCTCGACGGTCTCGTCGAACTTGCGCTTGCTCTTCTCGTTGTCGGTCATCTGCTTCACCAGCTTGATGGCCTCGGTCAGCGCGTAATATTGCTGACGGTCGAGCATCTGGGCTGCGATGGCGTACTTCTTACCAGACATATCACGAAACTCCTGTGGTCGTAGCGGGGCGGTGTGCGCCCCTGCCACTATCAATGATCAGTGAGGGGGTGGGCACGAAAGCGCCCACCGGTGGTGCTAGAGATCGACTTCGACGCCCATCTGGCGAGCGGTACCCGCGACTTGGCGCATGGCGGCCTCGAGGTCGAGGGCGTTCATGTCGTCTTTCTTGATTTCGGCGATGGTCTGCACTTGGGCGCGGGTGAGCTTGCCGACCTTTTGGGTCAGCGGGTTGGTGGCACCCTTCTGCACGCCCAGCGCCTTCAAAATCAAGAAGGAGGTGGGGGGCGACTTCAGGATGAACTTGAACGAGCCGTCTTGGAAGATGGTGATTTCGGCAGGGATGATTTCGCCGATACGGTTGGCCGTGCGGGCGTTGTATTCCTTGACGAAGCCCATCAGGTTGACGCCGTGCTGCGCGAGCGCGGGGCCGACCGGCGGGGCGGGGGTGGCTTTACCCGCGTTGAGCGCCAGCTTGACGATTGCCTTGACTTTCTTTGCCATACGAAATGCCTCGGTTCTGTTGTGCGAACGAGTAGGAGAACACGATGTGGGGGCGAGGGCGGAGCGGTTAGAGCTTCTCGACCTCGAGGAAGTCTACGTCTACGGGGGTATCGCGCCCGAAGAAGTTGACCATGACGCGGACTTTGTTCTTGTCCGGCTGGATTTCGAAGACGACGCCGTGGATGTCGTTGAACGGCCCGTTGATGATGCGGACTTTGTCGCCCAGCTTGAAGTTGACGCGCACGATGGGTTGGACGTTTTCCATCCGCTGCATGATTTTGCGGACTTCCTCGTCTTCCAGCGGGGTGGGGTCATCGCCCATCCCGACGAAGCCGGTGACGCCGCTGGTGTTGCGGACGACGTACCAACTATCCTCGTTCATCTTCATCTCGACCAAGATGTAGCCCGGGAAGACGCGCTTCTCGACCTTCTTCTGCTTGCCGTCCTTGACCTCGATTTCCTCGGCGGTCGGGATGAGCACATCGAAGATGAGGTCTTTCATGTTCATCGTCTGGATGCGCTGGAAGATGGCTTGCTTGACCTTGTTTTCGTGCCCGCTGTAGCAATGCACGACGTACCAGCGCTTCTCGTGGTCGCGGATGGTGGGCGGCTTTTCGCCGTCGCCATACCCGGCCTTCTCGGCGCGCTCGGCCTTGAGGTCACGGTTGGGGGTCAAATCGAGGGGCGTCGACTCATCGTCGTAAGCTTGCTCGTCTTGCTGGGGTTTCTTGCTTTTTGCCATCTCTGGGGTTCCCTTGGTCGGGGCGGCCTTGGGCGCGGTGGGCGGCTAGGAAAGCTGCGACCGGCGGCGGACGATGAGGAAGGTCGCGGCGGCGATGGCTGCACCGAACACCACGAAGACGATCGGGTTGCGGAAGCCCAAGACGAACAGCTCGTTGAAGCCGAACGTAATCAGCCCCAGCACCGCTGCGGCGATGATGGTGACGACCACGACATTGCGGAAGAGCGCCACGACTTGCTCGCGGGTCGGCCAAGACACCTTGCCCAGCTCACCGCGCACGCCTTGCAGGTAATCGCCCAAGCGGGCGAAAATGCCTTTGGGCGCGGCTTCTTCGGCCTCGCCGTGGCGTTGCTTGGGGGTGGCGCGCCCCTTGCCGGTGGTGGCGAGGGCGGTCTCTTGCGTCGAGGTCTTAGCGACCTCGTTGGGCTTGGCAGCGCGGCGGCGGCCTTGACGCGGGGTTTCGCTTGCCATGGGGTTGCTCCTTTGGTCGGCTCGCTGCCGAGGGCAGGGGTGACCGAACCGGTCTGGTCGAGAGATAAAAAGAAAGAAACACCGTCTTCAGAAGACTGAGGACGGTGTTTCAACAGCGTTTACAGGGGCAGAGGGATTCGAACCCCCACTAACGGTTTTGGAGACCGCTGTGCTGCCGTTGACACCATGCCCCTAGCTTATGCCCCGGCGTGGTCTACTTGGTTTCCTTGTAGACGACGTGCTTGCGAACCAAAGGATCGTACTTCTTGATTTCCAAGCGGTTCGGGTCGTTGCGCCGGTTCTTGAAGGTGATGTACATGTGGCCGCTCTCCGAGCTACGGAGCTTGATCAGAGTGCGGTTGCCCTTGCTTTTCTTTGCCATGATTTCGCCCTTATTTCACAGTACCGTTACTGGGGGAAGTTCCCCAAATAACGAAAAGCCTTTGATGGGATTTGAACCCATGACCTTTCCCTTACCAAGGGAATGCTCTACCCCTGAGCTACAAAGGCATTCGGTTGGGGTACGAAACGCCTCGCTCGTGAGAGCGGGGATATTTCGTGTGGGCCGGGCAGGACTCGAACCTGCGAAGCGCGTTACGCAGCTGATTTACAGTCAGCCCCCTTTGCCACTCGGGACACCGACCCATAAGGATGGGGTTGTTAATCGTCTGCCACCCAAGCCGCCAATGGGATTTGAACCCATGACCCTCTACTTACAAGGTAGATGCTCTGCCAGCTGAGCTACGGCGGCGCTGTCTGACCTTGTGCAGTATACCACGTTTGTGTGGAAGTTCAAGCGGTAGCTGACGAGGGCACATTTTAGGGGGCGTGGGCGGCGCTGTCAATGGTGAGTGTGAAGAAATCTGGGCAAATGGGGCGGCGGGCTGTGGGGTATAATGCTGTTCGAGCGATATCGAGGTGCACGTGGAGGGTAAAACGAGCGATGACTCCTGAGCTGGTCTTTCTCGGGCAAGCGGTTTTGATTGCCGGGATGTATTTGTCGATGCGGCGCAATTGGCTGCCGGTGCGGGTGACGGTGATTGGCGGGGTGGCGGCCAGCGCGGTGCTGATGGCGTTGCGGTTGTTGGTGACCGAGGGCACCGACGCGGGGCGGTCGGTGTTGATTGGCGTGCCGTTGGGCGCGGCCATCGGCTTGGCCGTCGCGGCCATCGCGTGGTATTTCGTGTTGCAAGAGCGCTCGAAATCGGCCTGAGGCCATCACGTTGCCCGACAAAAACGCGCCGATGCGGATAAGCCCGCATCGGCGCGTTGTATTGAGCGGCCTCGGCTCAGTCGCGGGGGACGCTGGACAAGACCCGCACGCCCGCCCCTTCGAGCTGGGCGCGGCGGCGCAGGTAGGGGTCGGCATAGTCGGCGAGGAGCGCCAACGCGATGCCTGCGGCCAGTGCCAACGCCAAGCGGATGACCGGCTGGAGGCGGCTGGCGATGGGGGCGGGGACGCCCGTCACGTTGGGCGCGTCCAACAGCTCGACTTGGGCGGCCACCCCGCCCAACTGCGGAAAGACCTCGCTGGAGGCCGCAACCAAGACCTGCACGGCGGCCTCGGCCACGGCGCGCATGACGGCCTCGTCATTGCCGGTCAGGGTGATGCGCCCGACGCTTTTCTCGTTTTCGGCGGCCACCGAGAAAGCACCGGCGGGCACGTCCACGCCTGCGCGCTGGGCGGTTTCGCGCACGGCTTGCTCGAATCGGCTGCCGCGCACCCAGTCGGTAAAGGCGTTGACCGTCAACTCCGAGGCCAGCCACACGTCTTGAAAATCGCCGTCACGGTTGGGGATGGCCTCCAAGACCTGCGCGGCGGTGTACCGGATGGCGACGCTGTAGGTCGGGGCACCGCTGGGGCGCGCCACCAGCTCCGGCACCGCCCAGACCGCCACGAGGGCGACCGGCACCACGATGCAGTACCATCGGCGCAGCAATGCCCCGAAAAAATGCTGAAGTTCCATAGGGTGTTCACCTCCAGTCGTCAGTGTACCCACGGACGCGGACAAATTTAATGTTTGCGTCGGGCAAAAGTATGTTACAGTATTGTAACATGCGATTGTCCTCCCATTGCGAGCCGAAGCCCTCATGAGACGCCTACTTTTCATCCCCGTGTTGTTGATCGTCCTCATCGCCCCGTTTTTCGTCACCGCCCAGCCCGCCGAACCCTTACCGTTACCGCCCGCGCCCGAGACGACGAACGCAGTCGCCTCGGCTGCCGAGGCCGCGTTGTTGGGCACGTCGGCCAATTTACGCGCCGACCCGTCGCAAGCTTTGCGCGTGCGGGCGGGTGACATCAGCGTGCGGGATGGGTGGGCGTTTGGCCTGCTGACCGTGCGCGTGCCGGACGGCTTGCACGCCGAGCCGGAAATACGCTTGTTCCTATCGGTGTGGGACGCGGCGGCGGGCTGGCAGACGCTTTTAGAGGGCACGCCAGAATTTGAGGCGGCCTTGTTGCGCGTGCCCGCCGGGGTGATGCCCGAGGCGGCGCGCTCGACCATGGCGCAAGGCGTGGCCGAACTGCGTTCCGGCGCGTCGATGGGCTTGCCGTTCGCGGTGGGTGAGACGTGGGCGTTGACCGGTGGCCCGCACCCCAACGGCGCGGGCACCAACAGCCGCCCGTGGAGCGCCATCGACATCGCCTTCCCGGGCAGTGTGGCGGGGCGGATTCGGGCGGCGGAGGGCGGCGTGGCGTGGGTGCCCAGCGATTGCCCCAACCTCGTCCGCATCGACCACGCGGGCGGCTGGCGCACCGGCTATTATCACGTCATCAACATCCGCGTGGGCAACGGGCAAATCGTGCAGCGCGGGCAGTGGATTGCCGACGAGGGCGCGGCGACCGGTTGCGGCGGATTCGCCACGGGGCCGCACCTGCATTTCTCGTTGCGGCGCTACACCTCGACCATTAACCCCGACGCCCAAACCTTCGTCGATATTGGCGGCACGGTCTTGGGCGGGTGGCAGGTGCAAGACGGCGGCAGCCCGTATCAGGGCTGTATGCAGCGCACCCGTGACGCTTACCGCGTGTGCGCCAACGGCGGCCTCGTGACCTACGAAACGGGCGGGGTCATCCCGACCAGCGTGCCCAACCCGACGCCGGTCGGGCCGACGCCGACCCCGCTGCCGCCCAGCGCCGACCGCCGGTACGATTATGACCGCGACGGTTACGCCGACCTATGGGTGGTCGATCAGCGCCCCGACGACGGGGGCGATACCCGCGTCGCGGTGTATGATGGCCAAGCCCCGACCCAGTTGGTGCATTTCAAGCAGACGACCCTGCCACAGCAACCCATCGAGCTGAATACGTCGTTTGCCACCGGTGATTACAACGGCGACGGGACGCCCGACCTGTGGCTGTTCCACCGACGGATGGACACCAGCCGGACGACCGCCGTCCGCATCTTGGACGTGCGCGGCGAAATCGTGTATGACCTGCTGGAAGACACCCCGACCGGCTTGCCGGAATACAACGACACGGTGCGCTTTGCCGTGGCTGACCACAACCGTGACGGCAGGTTGGACGTGTATGCGTTCGTGCCCGACCTGCCCAATAACACCACCCGCGTCCGCATCGTGAGCGGCGTTGATTTCTCGACCGTATTGGCCAACAACGTGACCACCGCACTGCCCGCCGTGGGATCCTATGACGACGCGCAGCACGCCGTCGCCGATTTCAACAACGACGGCACGCCCGATTTGTGGCAAATCATGACGCGGGCGGGCGCGAACGGGCAACCGACCGTGCGCGTGGTCAACGGGGCGAACCGGAGCCAAGTGCTGGCCTCAGGTGAGCTGGCCTTGTCACCGACTCACACCAACATGAACCTCTACGGCTACGTGGTGGCCGACTGGAACCGCGACAACGTGCCGGACGTGTGGCGCGTCAACCGGCGTAACGGCGTGATAGCGGTCATCAGCGGCGCGAACTGGACGACCGTGTTGTACAACGGCGCATCGGGCGTGCGGGGTGCCAATTCGCTGGACGGGTTGGTCTTGGGCAGTGACCGCGGGCGCGAGCGCATCCCGCCCCAAGCGCCGGTTGCGCTGTCGCCGGCCAACTGGGCGGTCTCCAACACCGGCGAGGTCGCCTATTATGCGGGCACGTTCGGCAACCAGCACCACCTGACGTTTTATGATGCGCTGGGCGCACCCTTGCTGACCGTGCGCCAGCATCAAAACTGGCCGAGCTGGTGCGCGGCACGCTGCACGGTCAACCCTGCGACCTTTGGCCTGACGGTGCGCGACGGGCAGCAGTATCAGTGGGACGTGCGTGCTTCTAATGCCTATGGCGTGCTGACGAGCGAGCGGCGCTGGATGAGCATCGACCGCCCGGGGCCGGTGACGCTGATTGACCCTGCGCCTGCCCAGAGCCGCACCAACCCGCTCACCTTCTCGTGGCAGACGGTCGCAGGAGCCAACCGCTACATCGTGTACGTCCG
>JALONY010000078.1 GCA_025454715.1 Anaerolineae bacterium | reverse complement strand
CTCGACTCGGCGGGCGAGTTGCGCGCCGTGCTCCGCATGACCGACGACGGGCGCTGGCAACCGCACAAAGTGTTCCCATTGGCCGAGTAGCCCGCCTTGGCCTTATCTCACCGCCCACACCGCAGGTACAATCCGGCATGTCAGCCCTCGACGTGCCTTTTTTGTTTTATCCCCCAAGGAGCCGCTTCATCATGCACCCCGACACACACGCCCACGCCGACGCGCAGTTTTCGGCCACCCGCAACCGCCTAGACGCCCTGCTCCGCATCCCCAGCGTCAGTACCGTGCCCGCCCACGCCGACGACGTGCGCCGCGCCGCCCGCTGGATTGCCGATTGGATGACCGAGATGGGCATGACCCGCGCCGAGATTTACGAGGCCGAGGGGCGTTTACCATTGGTCTATGGCGAGTGGCTGGGCGCGGGCGAAACCGCCCCGACCGTCCTGATTTACACCCACTACGACGTACAACCCGCCGACAAATCGGACGGCTGGGACACCGAGCCGTTCGAGCCGACCGAGCGCAACGGCAAGCTATACGCCCGTGGTGCCGTCGATAGCAAATGTCATGTGGTCATCCAATTGGCCGCCATCGAAGCCCTCTTGAAGGGTGGCGGCGCACCCGTCAACCTCAAGGTGCTGTGCGAAGGCGAGGAAGAATCCGGCTCAGAGCACATCTACGCTTTCGTCGCCCAAAACCCCGACCTCTTGCGCGCCGATGTGTGCGTCATCTCGGACGGCAGCCTGCCCAATGAGCACCAGCCCGTCTTGGATTATGGCTTGCGCGGCATCATCTCGTTCGAGATTCACGTCAAAGGGCCGCGCCGCGACCTGCACAGCGGGCATTATGGCGGCAGCGTTCACAACCCGATCCAAGCCCTCGCCGAAATCGTCGCCCAGCTCCACGCGCCGGACGGCAGCGTCAGCGTGCCCGGGTTTTACGATCAAGTCGCCCCGTTTACCGACGAAGAACGCGCCGTGCTTGCCCCGATGCACGCCCCATTCGAGCAAGAATGGCAAGACGTGACCGGCGCGCCTGCCCCATGGGGTGAACAGGGCTACAGCGCCCACGAGCGCATCGCCGTCCGCCCGACCCTCGAGCTCAACGGCATCTATGGCGGTTACATCGGCGAGGGCGTCAAGACGGTACTGCCCTCGACCGCGGTGGCCAAGCTGTCCTGCCGCCTCGTCCCCTATCAGACGCCCGATCACGTTTGGGAGTGCCTGCACACCCACATCCACGCCCTCACCCCGCCCAGCGTCACGGTCGAGGTCAAGCGCATGGAGATGGGTGCCGAGGCGTTCATCATCGACCGCACCTCGCCCGCGCTCAAGGCCGTCACCGCCGCCTATGAGCAGGGTTGGGGCGTCAAGCCGCTCCTCTCGCGTGAGGGTGGCAGCATCCCGGTCACCGCCGAGTTTCAGCGCTATCTCAGCGCCCAATTGGTCATGATGCCGTTCGGCTACAAAAATGGCGGCGCGCACAGCATCAACGAAAACTGTGACCTCGGCATGGTGCAGAAAGGCATCCACACCATGCTCCATTTCTATCGTGCTTTGGCCGACGGCTAAGTCACCATATCGTGCGGCAGGTGCGGCACGCGGTTGACCGAGCGGATGATGGCGTACCCATCGCGCCGCAGGTCAACCCGTGTCACGCTGGTGTTGTAGACCCAAAAGTAGCTCTGGCGCTTCTGGGCGTTCACGCCCATCAACGACATCAGCACGCAGTCGATGAACATCCCATGCGACACCACGCCCAGCGACGCCGTCCGCCAATACTCGTCGTTCTCCACCCGCTCGCGCAGCACGTTGGCGAACGCCTCGGCACGGGCGAAGCACTCGTCCAACGCCTCCTCACGGTCGAGGCGGTACCACCCGTCCGCCCCCACCCGCTCATCGAGGATATACAGCGGGAACTCCTCGCGGATTTGGTCGGCGGTCATCCCACGATACGGGCGCACGCCGCCGCCCTCGACCCGTTCGAACAAGCCGCCCGCCTCGTAAATGGTCGGGATGACGTGGGTCGGGCACCCGAACGTGTCGGACAACGGCTTGGCCGTCTGGAGTGCCCGCCGCATCGGTGACACGTAAATCTGGGTCAGGCGCACCGGATGATGGTCTTTGCGCCCGGGGTCGCGCATACTCAGGCGGGTCATCGCCTCGGTGTCATTGGCCGCCGAAAGCCACGCCGCCAAACGCTCGGCTTGACGATGACCGAGTTCCGTCAGGTCGGGGTCGGCGTGCACATGCACGTCATCGTGCGCGTTATTGCGCGATTGTCCGTGCCGGATGAGATACAATTCCATGGGGTTATACCGCCTCCTCAAGCAGTAAAGCACGCAAACGGCCTATTTCTTCGTGGGTTAGGCCAGCGCGCTGGGTCAGATAATCGTCGATGCTGTGATACTTGGCGCGCAATGTCGCGAGCATGTCGTGCATCATGCTGCCGTCGGCAATCGTGAGCGGGTGCAGCGAGTCCGCCGAGACCCCCAACCACTTGAGCTTGACGACCGCCCGCCCGACATACTCGCGAAAGCGCGGCTGAAAATGGTTGCTCTGGGCATAATCCGCGGCGATGACCGCATCGGGCACCCCCAGCGTCGCCAACAACACCGCCGCCACCACGCCCGTCCGGTCTTTGCCCGCCGTGCAATGAAACAACATCGGCAACCCGTCGGGCGCCAACATATCGCGCAGTATCCCGCCAATCAGCGTGGCGTTGTCCTCCAGCATGACCGTTTTGTAGGTCTCGCGCAAGAAGTCGCTCAAGCGCTCCGGCTGAAACATGGCGGCGCGCACGCGCTGGAGTGTGTTGCGCTCGGTCTGGACGGGCAAATGCTTGTAAGCCGCCCCAAACCGCGCCGCATCGTCGGGCGCGTCGGCCAATTCCTCGTCGCTCCGCAAATCGCAAATCAGGCGCAAGCCCAGCTCAGCCAACCGCTGGCTGTCCTCTGCGCTCAGCTCGTGCAGCGTGCCCGACCGATACACCAAGCCCCAACGCACCCGCTTCCCACCCGCCGCAGGGTACCCGCCGATGTCGCGCAAGTTCACCGCCGTCTTCAAGCCCAGCGTGCGGTCACGCCCCTGCGACCACGCGGCATCCATCGGCAACAGGTACGACTCGGGCGAGAACTGCTCGACGGCGCGCTGGCCGCGCAACTTGATATATGCCACCACCCCGACCATACCGACGACGACGACGATGCCCAAAACAATCCACGGCATCCCAAACACCTCACCTCGTTTTACCGTTCAGCGGCAGAGTTTAACACAAAACGCCCACCATTCGGCGGGCGTCTCGGCTGTTATCGCGAGGGTTTGGTCGTCTCTTAACCAATCAAGCGGCTGGCGTCGTAGTCTTGCCCAGCGTCGGCGGGCTTGGCCACATAGCGCCCGGTCTCGATTGACCAGTGCAAGTTGGCCGCCATCCAGTGCTTCAGCCCATCCACATAACGCTGAGTCAGGCCGTCGGCCTCCCCGCTGGTGGCGGGCAACGCCTCCGACAAGCTGACGAACTCGGTAACGGCGTTTTGGATGCGCTCGGCCACCAACGCCATCGCCTGCGGCAACGGCATCTGCTGCGCCAAAATCAAGACGAGGTTGTGCATGTCGTTGCGCGAGGCTTCTTTGGTGGACGAAAACAGGTCGTTCGTCCACGACAACACGTCATTGGTCAGGTCGGTCATGCGGCGCACCACCGGATGCTCCCGCGAGCGGGTCGGCATCGCCACGCCCAAGCTCATCTCGATCAACACCGCGCACGGGCGGAACCCGCTGGTATCGCGGCGCATCAGCACATATTCACCCTCGGTCGGCGCATAGCCATAGGAGCGGTTCTCCAGCTCCCACAAGCACGCGGTGGTGTAGCTCTCGAACGCCATCACGAACCGCGCCGCGAGGTCGGCGTCCATGCGGGTGCGCATCCGTTGCCACAGCTCGCTCAAGCCCGCCAACAGCGCGCCGTCATCACGCACCGTGGCGAGGCGCGATTGGCGCAACACCCCCAGCGCCGCCTCGACATACGCCTGCATCCGGCGCGATTGACGCCCGACCCGTGCCTCGTCGAAGAAGTCGTCTTGGATGAACAGCCAAGCGATCCAGTCGTTAATCATCAGCAGGTCATCCGCCGAAGCCTGCGGATAGGCCGCAGACGACAAGACCCAAAACTTGGCCGCCTCGAACTTCTTGTTCGCCGCGCTCGACTTAATCAAGTCGAAATAGCGTAGCCAATCGGCAGTGTGCCGCTCCGCCGCAGCGACCGATGGATTGGCCTGCACCGCAAACGGTAGCGTCAACGTCGGTAGGTGATAATCTGTCATGATGACAACCTCTCTCGGAACCCGCACCCTGCTGGCATATAGGGGAAATATGCCCAAAATGTAATGTTACACAACAGAGTTTTTACACCAAACTACAGTATAGCACAACATTGGTAACAATGGTCACGCCCAACGTGGCACACACCCGAAAATAGTACAAAAAGGGGAAGACCCACACAAAAATCATATGGCCTCAAACAGGGTTGGCCGTCGGTATGATGTCGCCCCGCTTCAGCCAAACCACGTCTAAAAAAAGAAAGACGGGGCGCGACTTGAGCGACGATGTCCTGTTCACTCAAACCGCGCCCCGCCCCCTCGAGCGAGTTACGCTGCCGGTCATCTTAGACCGTGGTCTGTGGTAAATCGAAGATAAATCCCCGGTCACCTTAACCCATCACCTCCTTGGCGGCACGCAGCCCCGATTCAATCGCGCCGTGCACGCAGGCCGGACGCACCGAATTGGTCGCCTCACCCGCGAAAAACAGCGCGTTGCCCACCGGCTCGGCGAGGTCGGCACGGTAGCCATACGCCTCCGGCGGCACATACGAATAACCCATTCCACTGTACGGGTCGGCACCCCAGCCCGTAAAGACGCCGGTGTCGAAGAACCGGCTGACATCCTGCCCGAAGATGTCGCTCAGCTCGCGCAAGCCCAATTGGATGGCCTCTTCAGCGGTCAGGT
The DNA here is from genome assembly GCA_025454715.1 of Anaerolineae bacterium. GTDB lineage: Bacteria > Chloroflexota > Anaerolineae > Aggregatilineales > Phototrophicaceae > Flexicrinis. Next base: position 2,395 of record JALONY010000078.1, on the reverse strand, counting down.
CGGCCAACAAGGCACCGTTGGCGCCACCCGTGTTCGAGGTCAAGATGGGCGGTGCGTCGGCGCGCCCGTCCCCGGGTTGCCACCACACCTGCAACGTCTTATCGGTGAACAGCTCGCCGAGGTTTGCCGGCCAGAAGCGCTCCTTGAAGCGCAAAATCACCTTATCGACCTTGCCCGCGCCCAGCGCATCGACGGCCTCCCACTTCCAATCCGGCAACGGCGGGTTGAACTCGACCGCACGCTTCTTCAGCACCGCCAACGGCAACGTCACGATGACCGCGTCCGCCGTGAAGCTGGTGCCGTCCATCGCCTCGACCGTCGCCCCTGCGCCACTGGTATCGATGCGGCGAACCGGCGTGTTCAAGCGGATGTCGAGGCCGGTAGACATGCGCGCCAGCAAGGTGGAATACCCGCTCTGCACGCGGAAATCGCCACTGCCATCACCGTCATAGGCCGCCTCGACGATGCCGTACACCCCGTGTTGGGTGGTGCCCGCCGCCACTTCTTCGCCGTACATGTTGTCTAGCACGCGGCGCACCGACGGGTCGCGCAGGTCTTGCAACATCTCGCTGGCGTCGATGAGCTCATCCAGCGTCATATCTTCGCCGCCCCCACGAGTCCACAAATCCGCCGCATCCCAAAGCACGTCTTCCAACGAGCCGTCGATGCCGGTCATCTCGCGTTGCCATGTGGTGGCGTCTTGGAGTTTGCCATTGCTGTGGACGTAGCTGGTCGAGCCGATGCCAGCCTCGAGGGTACGCAGGCCGAAAGCCTCGACATAATCCCACGTTACCACCTCATCGCCGTGGAGGAACTCGGCACCCAGCTCAATCGGGTGTGGCGACAAGGTGCGGTTGGTATTGACGCGCCCGCCGATGCGGTCACGCGCTTCGAGCACGAGGACGGTGTGCCCTTCCCGTTGTAGGCGGCTGGCCGCCGCGATACCGGCTGCCCCTGCCCCAATCACGATGACGCGCTTGGTGGTTTGCGCTTGGCTGGCAACTGCCGGTGCCGTCACGGCCACCGCGCCCATCGCCAACAATGATTTGAGTACCTCCCTCCGACTAACCAGATTGTCTTGCGTTAACTTGGCCTTGCGCTTGGCTTTCGCCATAAAATCTCCTACAGGGCAGACCCTGTCTAATGGACACTAAGGGTGTACACTAGCCCCCATCATTTCGTCAAGGGAGCCGTTGTATGCCGCCAGAATTTCTCATCATCCCCATCATGCTCGGGGCGGGAATCGTGCAGGGCTTAACCGGATTCGGCTCGGCCTTGTTCGGGATGCCTTTGTTGGCGGGGGTGCTGGGCGCACGGGTGGCGGCACCCTTGTTCGCCCTATCCATCTTGTTCGGCGAAATCGTCGGCATCATCCGCTTCCGTAAATCGCTCACCATCGGCGCGCTGTGGCGGCTGACCCTAGCGGCGGTCTGCGCCATCCCGATCGGGGTCTACGGCGTCTCTGCCCTCGATGAAGCCATCGTCTTGCGCGTGCTGGGCGTGGTCGTCTTCGGCTATGCCCTCTATCGCCTGCTCACCCCCAAGATGCCGCGCCTCAACCACCCCAATTGGGCGTACCCGTTCGGGTTTGCCGCCGGGTTGCTCAGTGGCGCCTACAACACCGGCGGCCCCGGGTATGTCATCTACGGCACCACCCAAGGCTGGCAACCCGACACCTTCCGCGCCAACCTGCAAGGCGTGTTTTTGGTCGGCAGCCTCGTCGCGCTGGCCTCGCACGCCCTACACGGCAATCTGACCGCCACGGTCACGCATTTTTGGCTCTACGCCACGCCCTCGCTCATCATCGGTCTGTTCATCGGCTATTTTCTCAGCCGCAGCTTCTCGCCCCAATTCTTCGCCAAGCTGGTGCAGCTCATGCTGTTGGTGATTGGCCTGAGGAACCCACCCCCGAAGCCTTGGCCGTCGCAGCCGGTCAGTGGTTCATCCGCCTCGCCCAAGCCGCCATCACCGAGCGCGGGGTGTTTCACGTCGCGTTGTCGGGCGGCAGCACGCCCAAGCGCATCCACCATTGGTTGACCGAAAATGCCCGACATCTCGACTGGTCGCGCATTCATGTGTGGATGGGCGACGAGCGCAACGTCGATGACCACCATCCCGACAGCAACGCCCGCATGATTCGCCAAACCCTGTTGGAACCCCTCGGCCTAAGCGAGGCCAACTTCCATCCGATGCGAACCCACCCCGACCCCGACGACTCATCACAACGCTACCAAACCGCGCTACACCACACCTTTAGCGGCACACTCCCCCGCTTCGATTTGGCCTATCTCGGCCTCGGCGCGGACATGCACACCGCATCGCTATTTCCCCACACCCCAGCCATCGACGAAACCGAGCGCTGGGTGGTCGCCAACCCCGTCGCCCAGCTCAACCA